>JABMNG010000081.1 GCA_013205275.1 Methylophilales bacterium
AATGTATGGAAGAGCTCACACAATAAATAATCCTATGCTTAAACATTTTTCTTTTATTTTTTTATTTTTTTTACTATTAAACAACAGTCATTCTGAAAGCGGTTCATTAAGCTACCAATGTAAAGGCATTAGTCATTTTGAGATTTTAGGTACTCCTGGAGAAAAAGAGGAGATGAAAGAAGTCACTTACCTTTTCATTAATGGCTCTCTTCAAGACTTGAACAATATTGAATGTAGTTGGGAGAGCGGCCAAATCTTATGTGAATCAAATTTTCTTAATATTCGTAAACTCATGATCGATAGAAAGTTATTGACAGTTAATGACTTTATCTCAGGCAACAAAGGATTTGGTCAGTATGCTGAAAAATTTGAAGGCGTTTGCGCTCTCAAATAAATTAAATATATTAACCATGCTTAAAATATTTAATAAAGTAAATATCCCAGAGATTAGTCTCATACTTTTAAGTGCCATATTTATCTTCCTGTCGCACAATCAAACCCTTTTAAATAAAATTATTGAGATTTATCCTGTCGCAGATAACCGTATTTTTATTATTTTTCTTGTCATTATTTTTTTTAATATTTCATTTATTGAAGTTATATTGTTTAGCCTTATCATTCCCACCCGAATATTATTAACTTTTTTATTCTTCATAAGTGCTTCTTTTGGTTATTTTTCTGACCAATATGGAGTGGTATTTGACGACATCATGTTTGTTAATATTTTTCAATCAAATGTATCTGAGTCTCTCGGGTTAGTAAGTCATACCCTACTAATAAATATTATTTTATTTGCAATTATTCCTTCAACTATTATCTGGAACATTAATGTTATTTACCCAAAAAAATTAAAGGGCTTTATCTATAAACTAATAGCATTGGCGGTTCTCATCATTTTAATTGTAGTCAGTATATATTTCTCGTCAGCAAATTTTGCATCATTTATTCGGGAGCATAAAGCACTTAAAACATATGCAATACCTAGTTACCCCATTTATTCATTATCTAAAATTGTTAAAAAATTCTTAACCTCCCCCCTTTCAACCAAATACAAGCAAATATCTACGAACGTTTCTTTACCAAAGTATGAAGAAGGGTCTGAATTGGTTGTTCTAATTATTGGGGAAACTGCACGAGCTGATCATTTCTCATTAAATGGATATGACAGACCAACAAACCCATATCTAGGTAAAGTCCCAAACCTAATTAGCTATACTAATGTTGAGTCTTGCGGAACAACAACAGCAGTTTCAGTTCCATGTATGTTCTCCTATGAATCCAGTGATAAATTTAATAGAGCTGAATCTGCACGAACTGAAAATATTCTTGATACCCTTATCAAGGCTAACGTTAATATTTTATGGAGAGATAATAATTCAGACTCAAAACATGTCGCAGACAGAGTTACTTATCAAGACTTTAAAACTACCGAACTGAATCCAGTATGCAATCCTGAGTGTCGCGATGAAGGAATGTTGCACGATTTAGATAGCTACATTGACAGCAATAAAGGAAATAAACTCATTGTGTTACATCAGATGGGAAGCCATGGACCTGAATACTTCAAACGCTATCCCAAAAAATTTGAGAAATTTACTCCCGCATGTCAAACCAACGAATTGAATCAATGTACCCGACAGGAGATTATCAATGCTTATGACAATACTATTTTGTATACTGATTACTTCCTTCATAAAACAATAAATTTTCTAAAGAGTTATAAGGATAAGTATGAGGTTACATTAATTTATGTCAGCGATCATGGAGAGTCTCTAGGGGAAAATGGTATATATCTTCATGGTATGCCTAAGAGTATTGCCCCCGCCTCTCAAACCCATATTCCCTTAATTATTTGGGGTGCAGAATCCACTGACGTGGATATACAGAAAACGTTATCACTAAGAGATTTGCATCATTCACACGATAAATTACCGAATACACTGCTCGAACTATTCGAGGTTACCTCTAATGTTCATGATGATAGCCAGTCAAAATTGATCTATCGACTTCATTAACTATGAGCCCGACTCAAAGGAAACTTATTGTAACGTTTTCCATTCATTCACTTCTCGCTGTAATACTATTAATTATAATTCAGCTCTCTGATTTTGATGTATGGGTCTCGAATCAATTCTTCATTCCAGAATCCAACCAGTTTTTACTCCAAAAGTATGCCAATGTTGGCACTCACTTCCATGACTTGAGTAAGATTTTTTTTATATTTATCGGCATGATTTTCTGGTACATCTCCTTAACTCATTTTTTTAAAAAAGAATGGTTTATAAAAAAATCTACCTTGAAGAAAATTAATTTTATTTCAATAATGTCGATTCTTATTCCCATTATTATTCTTGTTATTCGAGATACCTCACTGAGTCATTGCCCACGAGACCTCACTATATTCGGCGGTTATTACGAATATTTTAAATTATTGAATATTGGAGCATCGGGTTTGACTCCTGGTCACTGCAATCCCTCTTCCCATGCTGCATCTTTTGTTTGGTTGTTAGCAGTTCCTTGGGTCTTTACGTCTGGGGTTATACGTCTCAGATATTATCTACTTACCTTGCTCTTTGCCATCCTAATGAGTAGCGTTCAAATATCCAGAGGCGCCCACTTTTTAAGTCATATTCTTTGGTCGGCATGGATTGCAAGCCTTATTATTACTTTATGTTATGACATTTACTTCAGGGAATAAATTATTTTATTTTTCACAAAACCTAAAACTATTATTAGGTTAGATAATAAGAATTTTCTATGGTTAGATTACGATACATATTAAACTGATAGATATGGCTAACTACAATGTCAGTGGATTACAAACCTTGGCTGAACTAGCTTCGCTAGACAATCAACCATGGTATGTTTACATTATCATGTGCAAGGATAAAACTCTGTATACCGGTATTACTATTAATATTGAAAAACGGTTACTTGACCATGAAAATTCGCGTGGCGCCAAATACACAAAAAATCGTGGTCCTTTTACTCTAATATACAGCGAGAAATCGCTAAATAGAGCTGAGGCTAGTCAAAGGGAGTATCAGATTAAGAAAATGACTAGAGCGCAAAAATTATCTCTCTATTAAATACTAATTAACTCAAGGCACCTCCACTATGTTTGAATGGTTCGAAAGGCGAATTGACCCTTTCCCAAAAGAAATGATCATGACTCCTTCTACGTCATTTTTTTCATTTGCTTGGACTTGTGCAAAGGGTCTGAGAAAGTACATTTTTGGAATGAGTTTATTTACAGCAATAATAGCTAGTTTCGAAGCCCTGCTTTATGCAGTTTTAGGTCATTTAATTGATATTATGACCCTCCAGGGACCAGCTGATTTTATTGTAAATAATAGATTTTTTTTATTCACCTTAGGCTTTATTCTTCTCTGTAGCACATTATTTGTTGCCGCACAGAGCCTCTTAAAACACCAAGCTTTAGCTGGCTCCTTTCCAATGCGATTGAGATGGAATTTTCACCGTCTTTTATTAAATCAAAGTCTTGATTTTTATAACAATGAATTCTCAGGAAGAATTGCAACTAAAGTAATGCAAACGGCTTTAGCTGTCCGAGATATGTGGTTCATTCTTACTGATATCCTAACTTATGTTGTTGTCTATTTTGTCACTATGCTTGTAGTTGTTGGGGCACTAAATACTACCTTAATGATTCCATTTTTAATTTGGTTGATTTTATATTTAATAAACTTAATTTATTTCATTCCAAAACTTGCTCAACTCTCCAAAGATCAGGCCGATGCTCGCTCTCTCATGACTGGAAGAATCACTGATGCTTATACCAACATTAATGTTGTTAAATTATTTTCACATGCGGGTAGGGAATCAGGTTATGTCCGGCATTCGATGTTGTCATTTCTTGATACCGTAAATTTACAAATGCGAAGGGTGTCAGCGATCGAGATGATTAATCATTTATTAAGCATGTTATTGGTTATTGGGGCCTCAAGCATGGCTATCTGGCTATGGTCTAATGAGATTATTGGCATTGGTGTTGTTGCAACAGCTTGCGCTATGTCATTGAGGTTAAGTGGAATTTCTCACTGGGTTATGTGGGAAATGACAGCATTATATGAGCAAATTGGTACGGCTCAAGATGGTTTAAATATGCTCTCAAAACAACAAACGATTAATGACTCTTCTGACGCAAAAATATTAACAATTAATAAAGCCTCAATAACATTCAAGAATGTACATTTCTCCTACCAAAATCCTTTGCCTTTATTCTCTAATTTCAATCTCGATATTACACATGGTGAAAAAGTTGGATTAGTTGGAAGATCAGGTTCCGGAAAATCAACTTTGGTTAATTTGCTTTTAAGATTTTATGAGCCCAATCAAGGAGAAATATTAATTGATAATAACAATATTAATTCTGTAACGCAGAATAGTTTAAGGAAACATATTGCGATGGTGACACAGGACACCTCTCTTCTGCATAGATCAATTAAGGAAAATATTGCATACAGTAAGCCGAATGCCTCGGATCAGGAAATTATTTCAGCTGCGAAGAAAGCCCAAGCGCACGAATTTATTATGTCTTTACGTGATCAATATGGAAATACAGGGTATGACTCTCTGGTAGGTGAGCGAGGCGTTAAACTTTCCGGCGGTCAAAGACAGCGAGTTTCGATTGCCAGGGTCATTTTAAAGAATGCCCCCGTCCTCCTTCTTGATGAGGCAACAAGTGCCTTAGATTCAGAAATTGAACAGATTATACAAACTAGCCTTGATACTGTTATGAAAGGTAAAACTGTCATCGCAATAGCACATCGTTTATCTACCATCGCAGTAATGGATCGATTAATCGTCATCGATAATGGAAAAATTATTGAACAAGGCTCGCATCAGAATCTTGTTAAGAATAAAGGATTATATTATGAGCTTTGGAAGCGCCAGAGCGGTGGATTCATTGCAGAGTAATAAAGAATATAGTTGTACCATTTTTAGCCTTCATCGCCACAAATTGTCTTAAATACGTTTGTCGATGAAGAATCTTCAGCCTTATTAAATTTAATCCAATCCTGGCTGGAGCTCGCTTGAGAAATAATTGTCCCTTCAGCCATATTCTTTGAGTACGAAATAATATGAACAACTCTGCGTTGAATTTCTAGGCAGTTATATTCTGTTAGGACCTTGGCAGAATAAACATTAGTATAAATTGGGGTTGAAAAATTCATCAATGACCATATTCTGAATACTGGATAATTAACCTGAACAGTTTCATTGTCATAATATAATGTCATCTTCCCATCAGAGCTGGGGTATCCACCCTCCCATTTAGAAAAAGCAGTGTGTGATATAAATAATATTAGAATAGAAAAAAACTTAGTCATGCTAGTAATCCCTTTAAAGTCGTTATGACATCATATCGAATTTTTTTATATATTTCAGTGAAAATTATAAATTTGCTTTATTTTTATAACCCTATATACTTCGCACTCGCAAAGATTGACATTGAAATTTATATTGCCAGTCTTTATCCATTGACTCAATATAAGGAATTACATTGTCATTTCAAACTCTAGGTTTAGAGCCTGCTATTGTTAAAGCAATTACTGAAGCCGGCTATACAGAAGCAACCCCCATTCAATTAAAAGCTATTCCAGAAGTCATGCTAGGAAAACATGTCTTAGCCTCTGCACAAACTGGGACAGGGAAAACAGCAGCATTTGTCTTACCAATTTTAAATCAATTAGCTAAAGAAAAAAATCCTGGGCGAGGACCACGCGTTCTAATTGTAAGCCCTACAAGAGAATTAGCGAATCAGATCACTGACAGCATTAAAAAATATGCTCGTTACCTTCAAATTAACTCAGTAACTGTAACTGGTGGGATGTCATATAATTTACAAAATAAGTTATTATCGAAGCCTCTGGATATCCTAATCGCAACCCCTGGACGCTTATTGGATTTATTTCAACAAGGAAAAATCAAGCTCAAAGATACACAGGTAATGGTGCTAGATGAGGCAGATCGTATGCTAGACATGGGATTTATTCCAGATATTCGTAAAATTTACAACGCCACGTCTAAGCAACAACAAATGTTAATGTTCTCTGCTACATTTGATGATTCAATCGCAAAGATAGCGCATGAATTTCTCAAAGAGCCTATTACAATAGCCATTAAGCCAGAAACAAAGGGCCATATTAATATTCAACAATCACTTTACTTTGTTGACAACCAAATTCATAAACAAAAGCTTCTAAACCACTTCATTGCTGATGCAGAAATGGACCAAGCGATTATTTTTACCTCGACTAAGAGGAATGCGGATGTACTAGCAGACCAGTTGTATCACTCTGATATTAAAACTGCTGCTCTTCATGGAGACATGTCTCAGGGAGCTAGGACCAAAACAATTAATCGCTTCAAGCGTAATGAAATTAAAGTTTTGGTTGCAACGGACTTAGCTTCTCGCGGTATTGACGTAAAGAACATCACCCACGTCATTAACTATGATTTACCTCGTTTTGCTGAAGACTATATTCATAGAATTGGAAGAACCGGCCGTGCCAACAAAAAAGGTTTAGCAGTGAGTCTTGTTAGCCCTACTGATCGTGAATTTCTGAGAAAAATTGAGCGCTTCACCGACTTAAGAATTGAAATTAAAACTGTTCCTGGACTTGAGCCTACTAAAATGGCATCCGAACCAGCTGCAAAAAGAAAAGGTAGGGGCGAAAATAGGGGTAGTAAACCTTTTAATAAGTCTGGTAAGACTTTTAAAAATCAAACTAACGCTAAAAAAAGAATGGGCCGAAAAGCAGGCCAACCATTTGCTGCTTAATCTGTTAAAGCAAGGTCTGTAATTGAGTAAAATCCGGTAGGGCGATCTTTTTCGCTCTTCCAAAATTTGCTCTTTACAATGCAGCAGCGATCTCGATTGATATCTGAAACACCAAATTTCAGCTTCGCATTAGGTATTATTCTGTATATATGTCTTTCAATACCATCAATTGTTTCAGGTGCATCATCATGAGAACAAAAAATTAGTACATTTTTTTGACGGCTGTCTTCTTGTCTGAAAATTACTAAGTCTTCACGACCTAGCTCTTTCAAATGTTTTCGAACCTTTGTTAACTCATCATTAGTTATCGGTTCTATTTTTAATAGACTAATTCTTTTTACTAATGAAATAGCATTCGCATTAATTTTTTCTTTACTCAGAAGCTGAGGCATAAACCGAACAATCCATGTCTGTTTTTCCTTAGATTTTTTCAAATTAGTAACAATTTGATCTATTGGGTATTTTGCTAAAATTGGTGGTCTCATATTTTTATTTTTTACTATGAAATAGTGTCTATCTATTGAATGTTATTATATTCTTATTTCCATTGCTTAACGGTGCTACCTATTCATGTTTATTAGAAAGAGTCTCTACAACTATCTTAAACAATTTATATAATGACTTATCCTCTATTCTATTATTATATAGCTGTTTTTATAATACTCATTATATTGATAGCATTACTTATTGTTATTGCAATAATCAAAACAGGTAATACATAAATTCATACTTTTAAGGTAATCCTATGACAATAATATTAATTAAATTTTTAATGACATCTGCAATTATTGTTTTAATCTCTGAGATTGCAAAATATTCGGACAAACTTGGCGCACTCATTGCTTCATTGCCTCTCGTGACTTTCATTACTCTAATTTGGTTGTTCTATGAAGACCAGGGAAATGAAAAAATTGCTAATCATGCTTACTATACATTTTGGTATGTTTTGCCAACTCTACCTATGTTTCTTTTCTTTCCATGGATTATTAAATATTTTGGATTTTGGCCGAGCATGCTTTTATCAGTATTATTAACAGTGTCTATTTTTATACTGTATGCCCTGTTTCTCAAGCGCTTCAACATTCACCTGATATAAACTAAAAGGGGCCCAATGGGCCCCTTTTAGTTAATTTTAAAACTAATTCTATTTACGTGATTTCCAAATAGAATGTAGTACATATAATGCAACTAAGCCGATTAAACCATTTCCGCCCAATGTTGCAAGAATACTTGATACATTACCAATGACATCGGCATCTCCTAGGAAGGGTACGCTTGATGAGCCCATTAGGATTTGAACCGTTATGGCTAGTGCCATTAAACTAACTGCAGTCTCTGCAAGCCCAGCAGCCCATTTTCTTATAGTTGCTAATATATCCATACTTAGTTCTCCT
>JABMNG010000007.1 GCA_013205275.1 Methylophilales bacterium
AAAAGCCGGCAGAAATGCCGGTTTTTTTTATTAAACGCATTCTTTTAAGATAAAATCATGGAATGCAAAAATTTAAGATTGTCGTTGTTGGTTTAGGGTACGTGGGCATCAGTAATGCTGTGCTTCTAGCACAACATAACGAGGTGATTGCCGTCGACGTGGATGAGGCGAGAGTCTTATTGGTTAACCAAAAAAAATCAACCGTTGAAGACCCAGAGATTGATGAGTTTTTCAAATCCAAACCCTTAAATTTAAAGGCCATATTAGCCTCTGAAGTCAGTTATAAAGAAGCTGACTTTGTCATCATCGCGACTCCTACCAATTACGACGATAAAACTAATTATTTTAATACCGGGTCAGTAGAGTCAGTAATATCGGAGATTCTAAAGCAAAAAAGTCTGGCCACCATTGTCATCAAGTCAACCGTCCCCGTAGGCTTTACTCAGAGCATGAGGGACAAGCTCAACACCCAACAAATTATTTTTTCTCCAGAATTTCTAAGGGAGGGGAAGGCCTTGCATGACAACCTTTATCCCTCCAGGATTGTCGTCGGGGACAATACGCCAGAAGCAAAGCAGTTTGCCACCGCGCTTCAAGAAGGAGCAATCAAGGCTGACATCCCTGTTATTTTTATGGGGTCAACCGCGGCCGAAGCCTCAAAACTTTTCGCGAATACCTACCTTGCCATGCGCGTTGCATTTTTTAATGAGCTCGACTCGTATTCTTTGGTGCATGATTTAGACGCCCGTAGCATTATCGAGTCGATTGGTCATGACCCGCGAATTGGTAATCACTACAACAATCCCTCCTTTGGGTATGGAGGCTACTGCCTCCCAAAGGACTCCAAACAGCTCTTGGCTAACTATGAGGACGTGCCACAAAAGCTGATTGAGGCGATTGTGAATGCGAATACCGTCAGGAAAGACTTTATTGCAGATCAAATCATTGCCAAAAACCCAAAATCTGTCGGAATCTATCGATTAACCATGAAGTCTGGATCAGACAACATTCGTGAGTCGAGCATGCAAGGCGTGATTAAGCGGATCAAAGCGAAGGGCATTGAGGTCCTTATATACGAGCCCTTTATTGTGGATCTCCTATTCTTTCATTCAAGGGTCATTAATGACCTTGAAAAATTTATTCAAAGCAGCGACATTATTCTAACGAATCGTTATCACCCGGATTTAGAAGGCTGTCGAAATAAGATTTTCACACGCGACCTTTTTGGAAGTGATTAAAATAAAATTTTTGAGGGATTAAGATGAATCTAGAGATAATAAATCAACATATTGACGAGCACTTAAAAGTTATCGAATCAATCGATAACGGCCAGAAAGAAAAAATTTTATTGATCGCCAATGTGATGGTTAAATCCCTCGCTGCTGGAGGCACAATCTTCTGGTGCGGTAACGGGGGGAGCGCCTCGGACAGCCAACACCTTGCGGGTGAGTTGGTCGGTCGTTTTGTTGGTGACCGTAAACCCTTAAGGTCATTATCCCTTAATGCCGACAGCGCGGTGATGACTTGCATTATTAATGACTTTGGTTATGAGTCACTATTCTCGAGGCAAGTCGAGGGTTTAGGCTCATCCGGTGACGTGTTAGTCGGAATCACGACCTCCGGCAACAGTCAGAATGTTCTCAAAGCCCTTGAAACCGCTAATAAAATGAGCATGACCACCATTGGTTTTCTTGGAAAAGGCGGTGGGGTGGCAAAAAATTTAGCTCAGCACTCCATTATTATTGAATCTAATTCAACCGCACGCATTCAGGAGGCTCACATCACCCTAGGTCACATACTGTGTGACTTAATTGAAGAAGGCCTTAACCTTAAGTCATGAGTATTCTAGTCACAGGGGCAGCGGGATTTATCGGGTCAAACTTCGTGCTCGATTGGTTTGAACACAACAATGAAAGTGTGATTTCATTAGATAAGCTGACCTATGCCGGGAACCTTGAGAATTTACAATCACTTCAAAAAGACCCGCGTCATATTTTCATTAAGGGAGACATCGGTGATCAGGCGCTGGTCTCATCAATCCTCAAAGAACACCAACCCAGAGCGGTGATTAACTTTGCGGCAGAAAGCCATGTGGATCGATCGATTCTTGGACCTCAAGACTTTATTGAGACGAATATCGTCGGGACGTATAACCTGCTCGAATCGATTCGAGCCTATTGGGTTGATTTAGATGAAAAGTCTAAAGAGAATTTTCGCTTGGTGCACATCTCCACCGATGAGGTTTACGGCTCACTCGAGATAAATGAACCGGCCTTTACGGAAACACACGCCTATGAACCCAACAGCCCCTACAGTGCCAGCAAGGCGGCAAGTGACCATCTGGTCAGGGCTTGGCATCATACTTTTGGATTGCCGGTTATCACAACCAACTGCTCTAATAATTACGGACCCTACCATTTCCCTGAAAAACTCATCCCACTGTGCATTCTGAACGCCTTAGCTGGGGAGCCATTGCCTATTTACGGTGACGGTCAACAAATTCGTGATTGGTTATACGTTAAGGATCACTGTGCGGCGATTCGAGCGGTTTTAGAAAAAGGCCGTTTGGGTGAAACCTATAACGTGGGTGGATGGAATGAGATGGCCAATCTTGATGTGGTGAAATTATTGTGCATAATTTTAGATGAACTCAAACCTAGGAGCGACGGACTGAAATATTCTGACCAAATTATCTATGTGAAGGACCGACCCGGCCATGACCGTCGTTATGCGATTGATGCGACCAAGATATCAAAGGAGCTTGGATGGAAGCCCAAGGAAACATTCGAAACCGGGATCCGTAAAACTTTGCAGTGGTACCTCGATCACCAGGACTGGGTGAATCACGTTCAATCCGGTGAATATAAAAATTGGCTCACCAAACAATATCAATGAAGATACTGATTACTGGCACAAAAGGTCAGGTCGGGCATGCCTTAACTGAAACCTTAAAAGACCATCAAATTATTGCATTAACTCGTCAAGACTGTGATTTGACAAATCTAGATCAAATCAAACAAGTCATTGATCGGCACCAACCTGATTTAATCATTAACCCTGCCGCCTTCACAAATGTTGATCAAGCGGAGGATCAAAAAGATCTGGCTTTTCGAGTTAATCGGGATGCTCCAGAAGTCATGGCCCAAAAGGCTCGTGAATATAATATCCCGTTTGTTCATTTCTCTACTGACTATGTTTTTGATGGTAAAAAAAAAGGTGCTTATGTCGAGAGTGATCAGACTAATCCATTGGGTGTGTATGGAGCATCTAAGCTTGCAGGAGAGGAAGCTATAAAAGATTTAGGGGGGCGGTATTTCATCTTCCGTACTAGCTGGGTATATTCAAAAATTGGCCGTAATTTTTACCTAACCATTAAGCGCTTATGTTTAGAGAAAGATGAGCTAAGTGTGGTTGCAGATCAAGTAGGGGCTCCGACCTCATCAGATTTTATTGCAAAACAAATGCAGAATATCATCCCTAAATTGAACTTCACCGCTCCGGGTATTTATCACCTTGTACCCAACGGGCGATGTTCGTGGTATGAATTTGCGAAAGAAGTTATTTTGGAAGCTAAACTCGAATTCGATATTACTAAACTTCTACCTATTAAGACTGAGGATTATCCAACTAAGGCTAGACGACCTCTTAATAGCTTGCTTGATAATAAGAGTATTAAGGAGGCCTTCATGCTAAAATTTGATGATTGGCAATCGGAATTAAAAAAAATATGAAGCGAAAAGGCATAATCCTCGCAGGCGGATCAGGGACGAGGCTCTACCCGGTGACTCATGTGATATCAAAGCAGCTGCTACCTGTCTACGATAAACCGATGATCTATTACCCTCTCACAACCTTAATGCTAGCAGGTATAAGTGAAATATTAATCATTTCAACACCTCAAGATTTACCGATTTTTGAATCGTTGTTGGGTGATGGTTCACAATGGGGAATACAGCTAGGTTACAAAGAGCAACCTAGTCCTGATGGTTTAGCACAGGCCTTTATTATCGGGGAAAAATTTATTGGAGATGACTTCTCTGTCCTTATTCTGGGAGATAATATTTTCTATGGCCACGACATAGAGCCGCTGCTTAACTCAGCTTCGGAAAGACAGCAGGGAGCGACTGTGTTTGCCTATCATGTGAGCGATCCAGAACGTTACGGTGTCGCAGATTTTGATGAGAATAATCAAGTTAGGTCTTTAGAGGAGAAACCAGACAATCCTAAATCAAACTTCGCTGTGACTGGTCTCTACTTTTATGATAATCAAGTCGTAGAGTATGCAAAAAGTTTGCAGCCATCAAGTCGTGGTGAGCTTGAAATCACCGACCTCAATAAAAAATATCTAGAGCATGGCCACCTCTATGTCGAGCGAATGGATCGGGGGTTTGCCTGGCTAGATACCGGCACTCATGAATCACTGCTGGAAGCAGGTCATTTTATTGCTACGATTGAAAAACGACAAGGTCTAAAAGTCGCATGTCCCGAAGAAGTCGCCTTCAGAAAAGGCTGGATTACAAGATCAGACCTTGAAATTCTAGCGAAACCGCTAATGAAGAATCAGTATGGTCAGTATCTACTC
>JABMNG010000082.1 GCA_013205275.1 Methylophilales bacterium
CCAGGTGAGCTGGGCAAGAAAATTTTTGAGAATGTTTCTAAACAGGCTTGGGCAGACTGGCTTAAACAGCAAACGATGTTACTGAATGAAAATCGTTTAAGTTTAGTAGACCCTCAGGCTAGAAAGTATTTAACGGAACAAACAGAGGCTTACTTTTTTGGCTCGGGTGCAGATACCGCTTCGGGTTATGTTCCACCAACCAAGTAAATTATTTTTTTAATTCAGCCTTAATTTCTTTGATTGTGGCGTGCCTTACGTCTTTTCCTTTGACCGTATAGATAACAGTTTGGGAAATGTTTTTGGCGTGATCACCAATGCGTTCTAATGATTTTGCAATAAACATCAATTCTAAAGATATTGAAATTGTACGGGGGTCTTCTAACATATAAGTTAGAAGCTGCCTCATATAAGCTCGGTATTCATCATCCACTTCCTGGTCTTTTTCAAGGACGTCGATGGTTTCTGTAACATCCAGTCTTGCAAAAGAATTGAGAGCCGTTCTGAGCATGAATCTTAGTGTTTCGAATATTGATTGAATTTCTTTTGTGCGAGGCTTTATCATCCGATTTTCATCATAGATTCGATGTGTTGCCTTAGCTATTTTTGAAGCTTCATCGCCGATTCTTTCAAGGTCGGTGATAATTTTTAGCATCATTAATACATTCCGAAGATCACGAGCAGCAGGAGAGCGTTTGGCAATAATAAGTGAACAGTCCTCGTCAATTTCTGACTCAAGGGCATTCACTCGCATATCTTTTTTGATAACGCTGTCGGCTAATTTTCCGTCAGCATTAATAAGTGAGGAAACACAGTCCGCTAACTGCTCCTCAACAATACCACCCATTTCTAAAACTTTAGCCCGAATGGCCTCTAGGTCCGTATCGTATTGTTTATAAATATGTTCTGTTACCATTAAATGCTTCTCCGTATTAAGGTTCGTTTACTATACCTACATAATATTACAAATTAATTACCTTTACCAATTCATCCATGAATGCCAGAGGTAATGGTTTTAACGCCATCATGTGTTGCTAAAAGAAGCGTATTGGCAGGCCTTGCTGCAAACAGTCCATTGGTTACAACGCCTACGATCTGATTAATTTCCGCCTCCATTTGAATGGGGTCAGAGATGGTTAATCCGTGCACATCTAGAATAATGTTGCCATTGTCTGTTGTGAAATCTCTCAGCATAGGCTGACCTCCTAATTTCATTAATTGTCTTGCCACATAACCTCGGGCCATAGGCAGAACTTCTACCGGGAGGGGAAACTTTCCTAAGACAGGAACATATTTTGTTTCGTCGCAGATGCATATAAATTTTTTAGCATTGGCGGCTACAATCTTTTCTCTTGTTAGAGCCCCACCCCCACCCTTTAGCATGTGCATGTGTTCGGTAATTTCATCCGCACCATCAACATAAATATCCATTCCGTCAATCGCATTTAAATCAAAAACTTCGATTCCATGACTTTTTAGTCGTTGAGCGGTGGCTTCGCTGCTTGCTACTGCCCCTTGGATTTTGTGTTTAACTTTAGCCAATGCCTCAATAAAGTAATTAGCAGTCGAACCTGTTCCTACACCAATAATTCCTGATTTGACGTATTCAATTGCAGCTTCTGCGACTTGTTGTTTTAATTCATCTTGTGATAATGCCATTTTTATAAACCCTTTTTTTTATCTTCAATTATGGTTTACTATCATACACGGCGACGAGTTTCTTGAGAATTATCAAATTATGAAAAATGAATATAAAAAACGCATAGACGAAGCTAATGTTTATGATGTTGCAAAAAAAACACCCCTTCAATTACAGCCCATTTTGTCGGCAAGGCTAAATAATAATATCCTTTTAAAGCGTGAGGATTTACAGCCTGTTTTTTCATTTAAATTGCGTGGTGCCTACAATAAAATGTCACGGCTGTCTAAAGAACTTCTGAAGCATGGCGTGATTAGTGCTTCAGCTGGCAATCATGCTCAGGGAGTAGCATTAAGTGCGAAAAAATTAAAGTGCCGCGCTGTCATTGTTATGCCAAGCACCACTCCTGATATTAAAGTAAATGCGGTGCGCCATGCCGGAGCAGAAGTTATTTTGCATGGGGAATCCTATGCTGACGCATATTTACATGCATTAAAAATCGAGAAAGAAGAGGGGCTTAGTTTTGTACACCCTTACGATGACCCTGATGTTATTGCCGGCCAAGGCACCATAGCCAAAGAAATTCTTGAGGCTTACCCAGGCCCTATCCATGC
>JABMNG010000083.1 GCA_013205275.1 Methylophilales bacterium
ATAAATACAAAAAGATTTTTATAAAAGAATTTAATAAATTAAATAGTTTTTAGAAAAGTAAAGTTTTTAACAACAAAAGAGAGATGAGATTAGACCTACCTATCAATCAAATTGACAGGCAGGCTGTGCCTGATTTCCTTTAAATAATTTATAGGAATTCTTTATCTAAAATCTTCATAATAAATGGAGATAGGTAATGAAAAGAATGTTATTTAATGCAACTCAATCTGAAGAGTTGCGAGTTGCAATTGTAAATGATAATAAATTAGAAGACTTGGACTTCGAGCGCGGCAACAGAGAGCAGCGTAAAAGTAATATATATAAAGCAGTCATTACAAGAGTTGAGCCTTCATTAGAAGCGGCTTTTGTTAATTACGGAGTTGATCGACACGGCTTTCTCCCTTTCAAAGAAATATCCCCTGAGTATTATTCCAAAAAAACTAAAAAACAAGATGTATCAATAAGAGATGTTATTAAAGAGGGTCAAGAACTAATAATTCAAGTAACAAAAGAAGAGCGTGGTAACAAAGGTGCCGCACTTACTTCATACCTATCCCTTGCTGGACGCTACATCGTCTTAATGCCTAATAATAATGATGGGGGCGGCATTTCAAGAAGGATAGAAGGAGACGAAAGATCAAGCTTTAAAGAGATTCTCTCAGAAATTACCATCAAGAAAGGTATGAGCATCATAGGAAGGACCGCAGGTATTGGTGCTACTGTTGAGCAAATACAATGGGACTTAGATTACCTAACACAACTGTGGGATGCGATTGAAAACGCAGCGAACGCACAGGAAGGGCCCTTCCTTATCTATCAAGAAAGTAATCTTGTTATCCGGGCAATTCGTGATTATTTTTCAACAGATATTGAAGAAGTTCTAATAGATAAAAAAGAAATTTACGATCAAGCGCTTCAGTTCATGAGTCATGTCATGCCAACCTACTCAGAAAGAATAAAGTTCTATGATGAAGAGGTCTCTCTCTTTACAAAGTTTAATATTGAAAACCAAATTGAATCAGCCTTTCTACGTGAAGTTCAATTGCCTTCTGGTGGTGTAATCGTAATTGACCATACTGAAGCGCTCGTTTCTGTGGATGTAAACTCAAGTAGATCTACCAAAGGAAGAGATATTGAATCAACCGCATACAGCACAAACCTTGAAGCAGCTGACGAATTAGCCAAGCAATTACGCTTCAGAGATATTGGCGGTTTAATAGTTATTGACTTCATTGACATGGAGAACCCTAAACATCAACGCGATGTAGAAAATAGAATTAGGGATGCGCTAAAACAAGACAAGGCAAGAATTCAGATTGGTAAGATCTCAAGATTTGGCTTATTAGAGCTCTCTAGACAGAGATTAAGGCCGAGTATCGGGGAATCAATAAACGGCGTTTGTCCTCGCTGCCAAGGCACCGGAAGAGTTCGTGATATTCAGTCCACAGCATTGTTTATATTCAGGCTCATTCAAGAAGAGGCAAATAAAGAAAGTGGTCAGTCTATCTCTATTCAATTACCTGTTGAGGTTGCCACCCTACTCCTAAATGAAAAACGAAAGGAAATAGTTGATATTGAGAACAGGACAGGTAATGAAATTGTCATAGTTCCAAATCGATACCTAGAAATACCAAAATATGACCTTCAAAAGTCATCGCAAAAGCTTGGAAAAGCCAGCTACGCAGTTGTTGAGCCACCGAGTGAAGATGAACATAAAACTAATGAAAAAAATGAAAAAATAGAACGGTTAGAACCGGTAGTAAAAGCAATACTTCCATCAAGATCAAATAAAAAGGGGAAAAATTCCTCAATATTTGGATTCTTTAAGAATTTAATTGCTAGCACTCCAGGCAGCGAGGGTGGTGAAGAAGAAATAAAGGTAGACGAATCATCAAGTCAAGAAATAGCAAGCAATACAAGGGAAGAAGGTGAAGAAAGAGCAAACAGGCCAAATAAACCGAGAAATAGAAATAGAAATAGAAATAGAAAGCCTGAGAATAGAAATAACAAACCTGGCTCTATAAATAATACCAACCAGACGGATAACCAAAGAAACCTAGCCCGTCCAGTAAATGAAATAGCTCCAATTAACTTAACTCGCCCTGCAAGCAATGAGGTCGTATTAAATAAGGGAGTTACCGAAGCAAATACCCCGGCTATCGCCGCAGTAAAAGCAAGGCCAAAAAGAAGCCAACCATTACCTAAAGTAGATTTGACAAAAGTTGGGTTAAGTTTAGTTGAGACCAAAGCGGTAAAAGTTAAAGAGGTGGTTGCGGAAGTAAAAAAACCAACAAAGAAAAAAGTTGCTGAATGGCAAAAGAAAAATGAGGTAGTGATTACAGGAAAAATTGAGATGGTTGAAACAAAAAAGAAAGAAACTAAACCGAAGCCAGCTGTAAAATCTAAAAAGCCTACTTCAAAAGAAGGTTAAAAAACTGCCAGCCTAAAAAGGCAAGTATTAAAGCGCCAAATACATGGCCAAACATTAAAAGTATTGCTGTCATATGCTGATCTTTATCAAACAAATGAAAAAGATCGGCAGTGAAAGCTGAGAAAGTTGTAAGCCCGCCTAAAAATCCAATATTTATAATAATTTTTAATTCTTCATTAACCGCTGTGAGTGTCTGAAAATAAGCTATGGAGACCCCCATTAAAAAACCTCCAAGCAAATTAACTGCCAATGTGCCGTATGGTAAACCAGGAAAAGCGTAAGAGAATAAATAACCAACAATCCAGCGTGACCAAGCACCAAGCGCAGATGCTATTCCAATTAACAAAAAATTTGACGGAGTAAACATTTAAATTTTGATGAAGTGTTCCCGATAGTATTTCAATTCTTCTATTGACTCCAAAATATCAGCCAATGCCTCATGCTTACTGTTTTTTTTAAATCCGCTAATTAATTCTGGCTTCCATCTTTTAGATAGCTCTTTAAAAACGCTTACATCTAAATTTCTGTAATGGAAGAAATTTTCCAAGGCTGGCATATGCTTAGCCATAAATCTTCGGTCCTGGCAGATAGAGTTACCGCACATAGGCGACTTTCCCTTATCAATGTATTGACTCATAAATTCGATGAGCTTGTGAGTTGCACCCTCTTCTGTTGTTTTTGAATTTTTTACCTTCTCAATAAGGCCAGACTTTCCATGAGTGGACTGGTTCCAATTATCCATTTTAGATAGTACTTCATCGCTTTGATGGAGAACCACTACAGGACCTTCTGCAATAACCGTAAGATAAGGGTCAGTAATTACAACTGCAACCTCAAGGACCATATCTGATTCTGGATCCAGGCCACTCATTTCCATGTCTACCCAAATTAAATTATCGTTATTTTTGCTCATCATGATTTCCATTAAAATTCTTTATAATTAAAGCGTTTAGCTTACTTTTGTTTGCGAATTGATTCACAATGTACTCTTTTAAAATTACATCAACATTATGACCTCATCATTCCAATATTTATTTTTATTCTTAATTATTTTTACTGTCTTTACACAAGTATGGTTAGCCATGAGACATATAACTAACGTGAAGCTTCATAGAAGCAAAGTGCCGAGTGCATTTAAATCTATCATCAAATCAAAAGACCATCAAAAAGCTGCAGACTATACGGTAGCTAAGTCAAAGCTCAACATTATCGACATCATAATTCAAGCCGTTTTTCTTTACATACTTACTGTAGGTGGTTTAATTAATACCATAAATAACCACGTTTACACACTGGAATTAAATAATCTAATTTCTGGTGCAGCTATAATAATATCAGTAATGATTCTATCCTCATTAATTGATTTACCAGTCAGTGTTTACAAGATTTTCAATATTGATGAAAAATTTGGATTTAATCGTATGACAATAAAAATATTTATCCTTGACGGATTAAAGCAATTAATCCTTTCCGTTGCAATCGGACTTCCCATACTATTTATATCACTTTGGATTATTGGTAACCTTGGTAGTCTTTGGTGGCTTTGGTTGTGGGTCTTCGTTAGCCTATTTAATTTTGCTATGTTATCCCTTTACCCGCTCTATATTGCGCCACTCTTTAATAAATTTGAGCCTCTTAAAGACAAAACACTTAAGAGTAGGATTGAAAAATTATTGGTAAGATGTGGCTTTAAATCGAGCGGTCTTTTTGTTATGAACGGATCACTTAGAAGTAATCATGGAAATGCTTACTTTACTGGCTTTGGAAAATCAAAAAGGATTGTATTTTTTGATACCCTTCTTGAAAAATTAACCCCCAACGAAATCGATGCGGTCCTGGCACATGAGTTAGGTCACTTCCATCATGACCATGTGAAGAAGAGAATTATTTTGATGTTTATTATAAGTTTTGTTGGTCTCTATCTATTGGGGTTATTAAAAGAAAGTGCCTGGTTCTATGAAGGTCTTGGCGTTTATACAATTAATGATGCTAATGCCATTCTTTTATTTCTACTTGTATCTCCATTATTTATATTTTTTATTAGGCCAGTTATTGCATATTACTCAAGAAAGAATGAATTTGAAGCAGATCAATACGCCTGCAAATATACTGCACCTAGTGATCTTAAACAATCACTAATTAAGCTCTACCGAGACAATGCATCAACATTAACACCCGATCCATTACATTCAAACTTTTATGATTCTCACCCACCTGCATTAATGCGTATTAATGCTATTGATAAGCTGTAAGTATGGAAATTACCACAAGAATGGAGTTTGATGCGGGTCACAGGATTCCAAGCCATAAGAGCAGCTGTAAAAACCTTCATGGCCATCGTTATGCAATTGAAGTGACAATAAAAGGTGAAATTATCAAGCAAGAAGAATCTTCTGATTTTGGTATGGTAATGGACTTTAAAGACGCCAAGAACCTCATTAAGCAAACAATAGTTGACCCATGGGATCATGCCTTTATCGTCTACGAAAAAGACCATGAGGTAATAAAATTTTTAAGCAGCTTGGACAACCATAAAACAGTTGTTTTTCCTGAGGTGCCTACCGCAGAAAATATGGCTTTAGTTGCTTACGAATTGCTTAAGGTCGTTTTTAAGAAAAAGTTTTTGGGGGCAGTCACACCCATCAAAGTGAGGTTGTACGAAACACCAAATAACTGGGCTGAGGTTTACTAAATACTACCAATCAATCTTACCATTGAGATTTGATAAATAATTTTTATGTAAATCTTCCTCATCTTTTGTCGGCTTTACTACCCTCAACATACTCTGGTTGACTGGCGTTAACTCTATTGCGCTCTTTTCTTCAGTAAAGTTAATTGAGAAGGCTTCCTGACCACGTGTCATAGCTAAAAATACCTCACCTAATAACTCCGCATCCAACAATGCGCCATGAAGGCTTCGTTGTGAGTTATTTATACCATAAGCCCTACAAAGTGCATCCAAACTATTTCTTTGCCCTGGACGTATCTCCTTAGCAAGCTTTAAACTATCAGTAATTTCAAGGCAGCATTCCTCAATTTTTTTATCGCCAATTTTTCCAAGCTCCATATTAATAAAGCCAACATCAAATGGAGCATTATGAATAATTACCTCAGCATCACCAATAAACGAGAGAAATTCTTCACTTATATCAATAAAAAATGGTTTGTCTTGAAGAAATTCCATAGAGATACCATGCACCTCCTTTGCTGCCGGATCAATATCTCTTTCAGGGTTCAAATAAGCATGAAAACGATTATTAGTTTGTTGACGATTTTGAATCTCAATCGCAGCAATTTCGATGATGCGATGACCTTGGTTGGGGTCTAAACCTGTTGTTTCTGTATCTAAAAATATTTGTCTCATTGTTAGAGTAGTTCGTCCACACCGATATTTGCTAAGGAGTCCGCCCTTTCATTCTCAGGGTGACCCGAGTGTCCCTTAACCCAAACCCAATCAATATCATACTTTGATACTAGTAGGTCCAATATTAACCATAAATCTTTATTCTTTACGGGTTTTTTAGTGCTCGAAATCCAATTGTTTTTTTTCCAGCCTGCGATCCACTCAGTCATTCCTTTAAGGACATATGTTGAGTCTGTAAATACAGTCAAATGGCAATCACTTTGTTGATTAATGTTTTTTAATGCCTCAATTACGGCAGTCATCTCCATTCTATTATTTGTAGTATCACGATCGCCCCCATGTATTTCGACTTTGCCCTCTATTCCCATGATAATTGCTCCCCAGCCACCCGGCCCTGGATTACCTTTACATGCTCCGTCAGTATAGATTTTTATCATATATTTCCCTTATTTAAAGCAACGGCAATCTTTTTAGGCCTATTCCACTTAGGCTTAATCGGAGTGACACCGGACATAATTTTTTTAGCAAGAATACAATATATATTACCAAATAATGGTAACCATCTACCGCCAATATTTTCTAATGCTCCAATAAGTAAATCTGAATTATCATTAAAAATAGGTTGGTAGTGAAAAAATTTTGCTTGCTCAATTGTAAACCCAGCCTTAACTAATAGTGACTGAACCTCTCTTGGGGACTTAAATTTACAATTCCAGGGTTTGTGATTGTCGAATCCGACTAAACTTCTTAAACCGGCAAAGCTGTAAGGATTAAATGAAATAAAAAGTGTATATCCTCCAGGGACAATAACCCTGGACAGGTCTTTAAAGAAACTTTTGATGTCAGTTAACTGCTCTATAATATGAGGACAAACAATCAAATCCACCGAATCCTTCTCAAGTGGGATGGCGTCTAAATGAAAAGCGATATTTTTGTGCTTACCACCATTAAATAAGTGAGTAGAGATTCTGCTATTATTTAGAAAATTACAATCAAACGAGCCTAATTGAAGGGCAAAATAGCCAAATTTGTCGTGAATAAACGCATCAATAAGAGCCTGTTCAGTTGACAGTAATTGTTTTCCATATGGAGAATCAAACCAGTTCATTCTATAAAAAATAACCTAAAAACATAGTACACTTGATGGTTTATGCATAAATCGATTCCAATAAATTTACCATCCACTATATTACCAATCAAGGCTTTTAAGGATAATTATATTTGGGTAATTCATCGAAATGAGTTTGCTGTTATTGTAGACCCAGGAGAGTCATCTCAAGTGATTGAATTCATGGGTAATTCAGGATTAAAGCCTGTGGCTATCTTAATAACACATAAGCATTATGATCATATCGATGGCGTCAAAACCATTCTTAATCATTACCCTGCCATTGAAATCTATGGTCCTGTCAAATGTAGCCTTCCATTCCCATATAAACCTGTTAAGGAAGGTGATATTGTTACAATAAAAGACGTGGAAATTAAATACATGGTTATAGAGATACCAGGTCACACATTAGACCATGTTGCATACCTGGATAATGATGTTTTGTTTTGTGGTGATACCTTATTTGGATGCGGGTGCGGACGATTATTTGAAGGAACGGCAGAAGAAATGTATAGCTCCCTTCAAAAAATTAAGGCCCTTAATAAAAAAACAAAAATTTATTGCGGGCATGAATACACATTAAATAACATAAGGTTTGCTATGACTCAGGAAGTTGATAATTTAGATTTAACTTCTCGTTATAGGAAAGTATTAAAACAAGAGGTAACAATCCCTACATTGCTCTCAGAGGAGCTTAAAACTAACCCATTCATGAAAGCAAGCAGCAGTCAGAATCTAAAAGAGATAAGAGAGAGGAAAGATGCATTTTAATATAAGGGCAACCCTAAGGGTTTTAATTTTTTTACAGGTACTAGGGAGCTCTAGTTTACTTTGGTCAGCAACCAACGTTCTCGGTGAGAGATTGACTGTTATCGAAAATATATCTGACTGTAAAAGGGATGGCTATGCTGAAATTGATAGCAAAATTTGCCTTAAGGATAATCTCCAAACCCTTGAGCCAACAGACTTTATCAAAAAAGATGAGGCTGGCAAAGTAGAATTAACACAATACATCGAAGAGGCTCCACAAAGCATATGGCTCAGAATAAAAAAGAGATACGACCTAAATACCCCACCCTCAAAATCAGCAGCCAAAAGCATTAAAAAATACGAAGATTGGTACAAAGCAAGGCCTGAGTATGTAGACCGTATGATCAATAGGTCAGAAAAATACCTTTATTATGTAGTTGAGCAGGTTGAATTAAGAGGGATGCCATCTGAAATTGCTTTACTGCCGATGATTGAGAGTGCTTATAATCCTATAGCAAATTCTCGAATGAAAGCCAATGGAATGTG
>JABMNG010000008.1 GCA_013205275.1 Methylophilales bacterium
CCATGCAACGATTGAGAACCATGAGACCTTTATAAAGGTTATTCACAAAAAAGAGGTTACTTATTCAAGAATTTGTCTCTGGTGTGATAGATCAAGCAAAGGTAAAGTCGAACAATTCAATACAGTTAAAAAAGAAAAAGACTATCATCAACATGCGATAACATTCAACTTTTTTTCTGATCGGAGCCATAAAAATCAAGCAACACAATTCTTTTTTAAGGATAGCGTTCTTGCATTATTGCCTTTATCGGAAAATGAGATATCAGTTGTTTGGTCATGTGATGACCTGCTAATAGAGAAGCTTAAGTTGCTTGATGAACAACAATTCGTGGAGGAGCTGTCTGCCAGAATAACTTACGATATAGGCTCGATATCTAAGGTGGGAGTAAAAAACTTCTTCCCAATTAAGCAGGTACTTGTAAGCAATCTATTTGATAAAAGAATTTTATTATTGGGGGATGCCGCTCATACCATTCACCCTATGGCTGGTCAGGGTTTAAATATGGGAATTAGAGATATTCAATCATTAGAGAGGTTAATCGAATCTACTAATTATATCGATATCGGGGCTAGAGGATTTTTGAGAAAGTATGAGCGGTCAAGACAACTTGATATTACCCAGTTTTCAAAATTAACCGTTTCATTACATTGGCTGTTTTCATCATCAAGTCTATTAATAAAAGAAATTATTAGAAAAAGTTTTAAAATAGTTAATTCCAACGACTCTATCAAGAGTTTTTTAATCAGAAAGGCAGCAACATGAGAATTATTTTACTGGTTATATTATTTGCATTTACATTGGTAGGCCATACAAATGAAGATCAGTTAAGGGAAAAAATTAAAAAAAACTACCCTGATTTGATTATTAAAAGCATATATAAGACAGAGTTCAATGATCTTTATGAGGTTTTTACTCAAGATCAGATTATATATACAGATGTGAATTTCTCTTTTTTAATTGTCGAGGGGAGGGTGGTTGATCCTAAATCTAAAATAGATTTAACAGGGAAAAGATTGGAGGAATTAACTCGAGTTAATTTTTCAGCACTCCCTTTTGAGAAAGCAATTAAATCGGTTAAAGGGACGGGAGAGAGAAAAATTGCTATTTTTTCTGATGTTGATTGTCCATTTTGTAAGAAGTTAGAGAAAGAAACATTATCCAAATTAGATGATGTAACAATCTACACCTTCTTATTTCCCCTTGAAATGCACCCAGAAGCTGAAAAAAGATCAAAACGAATATGGTGCGCCAGCGACAAAGAAAAAGCCTGGAATGATTACATGCTTAATAATAAGATGGTTAAAAATAATGGAGATTGCAAAACTCCAATAGAAGATATTTTACTGCTCGGGAGGAATTTAAGCATTACCTCTACCCCGACAATTATCTTGTCATCGGGGAAAAAAATACCAGGTGCAATACCCTTAAAAGAGATGAGGGAGTATTTAGCTGCACCGTGATAGAGATAATTCACTTGACATTACTAACAAATACGCGTACAACAGGGACCAGGCGTTTGTTTTCTGTCTATGATTTTGCGTTTTCTTAATTTATTTTAAGTTTCTCACACTCTAAAAGAAAGCAAACTTTAGGGTGCCTCCCAATTTAGTAAAGGATTTATGCAATGGCTACAGGAACAGTTAAATGGTTTAATGATTCAAAAGGTTTTGGTTTTATCACTCCAGACGATGGTGGTGATGATCTATTTGCTCACTTCTCAGCTATCGTTGATGAAGGTTATAAGAGCTTAAAAGAAGGCGCAAGAGTGTCTTTCGAAGTTACTGATGGTCCAAAGGGCAAGCAGGCTTCAAACATCCAACCAGCTTAGGTGATGCTAAAAAGGCTCTTTTAAAAAGAGCCTTTTTTTTGATACTTTCAATACCATAAATTTAGCAAATAATATCAAATAAGGATTTATGCAATGGCACTTGGAACAGTTAAATGGTTTAATGATTCAAAAGGTTTTGGTTTTATCACTCCAGACGATGGTGATGATGATTTATTTGCTCACTTCTCGGCTATTCTTGAGGAGGGCTATAAGAGCCTAAAAGAAGGCACAAGAGTAGCTTTCGAAGTTACTGATGGTCCAAAGGGCAAGCAAGCTTCAAATATCCAAAAAGCATAAACCTTTAAGGCCCTCCTAAAAAGTCTTTTTAGATATTGGCAATTAGCTCCGAGGCAAATTCTTTTGTTGAGAGCGATCTGCATCCCTCAATTTGTGAAGCTAAATCAGATGTCATCTTATGCTCTCTCATCGTTTTTTCAAATGATCCGCTTATCACATACGAGGCCTCTGTCCACCCCATATATTCGAGCATCATTTGAGCTGATAGAATAATTGAGCTTGGATTAGCAATATTTTTTCCTGCAATTGAGGGAGCTGTACCGTGGGTAGCTTCAAATATAGCGGTTGTATCAGACAGATTTGCTCCTGGAGATATCCCTATACCGCCAACCTGCGCTGCTAATGCGTCTGATATGTAGTCACCATTTAAATTTAGGGTTGCTACAACGTCATGGTCTTTCGGTTTGAGCAAAATATCTTGTAGGAATGCATCAGCGATCATATCTTTAATAATAACTTTATTACCGACATGATTTTTATCGGCCGTTATTTCATAAAATCCTAGATTATTTTTAAC
>JABMNG010000084.1 GCA_013205275.1 Methylophilales bacterium
ATTGCACTCCCAGATGCATCATTCATCGTAATGTTAGCTTTGGGATTTTTATTAAATAACATTAGGTGGTTTATCTTTGCGCTTCTCTTATCAGTTGGAATAGACCTCTACATGATACCAACTACTATTAACGAGCCATACAATTTAAATTTAGGGTATATAGGGCTAACACTCGCTTATGCCATTGCATGGTTTATTGGGAAAAATTTTGCCAATACTCCAATTAGTAATTCATCAGCCATCAAATACAGCGGCCTTTATTTGTCTGCTACCTACCTAATCTCAACATTATCTTTCTACTATTTTTCAGGTTGGAATGTTGGTTCACAGAGCGTACTCTCATTTTTAGGGTCTCATATTAACGACTTTATGATTAGTAACATTTCTTATCTTATAATCTTTATTATTGGGATTAAAGTTTATAGGTCTATGGCCAGAAATTCAGCCGCTCTAACCATTAAAAGTATTTAGTTTTAGTAAGTCATATAGAGTAATAAGTTTGATATAATTTCGCACTTAAAGTTTTGATGGCCGGATAGCTCAGTCGGTAGAGCAGTGGATTGAAAATCCTCGTGTCGACAGTTCGATTCTGTCTCCGGCCACCATCTTTTCCTAAATAAAATTATGTTCAATAAACATTTAAAAGAAGCTAACAAAAAATATTTGGGGCACTTTAGATTCGCTTTCATTGCAGGGTGGCTTCTAATTTACGCAGGAATTACTTCAATCATTCATGCATTCATACCTAGTCTCTATCCATTTACTAGCTTAAAAATTATCAAAAAATTGATTCAAATGTCGGGGAAGAGATGAAAAAATCTTTCTTAAATGGCCTATAAAATTGGAATTGATATAGGTGGCACAAAAATTGAATCGGCAGTACTTGATTCACAAAATAATATTTTATTTAGAGAAAGAGTTTCTACCGAAAGTCATTTCGGGTCTGACCATATTCTAAATCAAATCAGCATTATCTATAATATGGCAGCTGACTCAATAAATAGAGAAATACATACTTTGGGTGTTGGTACGCCTGGGTCCATTTCAAAAAAAACAAATTTTTTACAAAATTCTAATACACAATGCCTTAACGGATTACCTCTAAAATTAATTTTAGAGGAAAGATTTAATAAGTCCCTGGTAATTGAAAATGATGCAAATTGTTTTACATTGGCTGAGGCAATTCTTGGTGCTGGAAAAAAATATGAATTTGTTTTTGGTGTCATTATGGGTACAGGCTGCGGTGGCGGATTTGTTATGGATAAAAAATTGAGACCGGGACCTCAGCATTTATCTGGGGAATGGGGGCATTCTATTATTAATCCTGACGGTCCTAATTGTTATTGTGGGAAAAGGGGCTGTATTGAAACATATATTTCTGGAGGAGGTCTTGAGAGAATAATTAAGGATAATTTGAACCTTGAAATATCAGCTTCTGATTTTCTAAATAAAGACCAGCATAACAAAGAAGAGCAAGCCATTCTCAATAATTTTTATAAAAATTTTGGGGTAGCTCTCTCCAATATAGTAAACATTATTGATCCTGATGTTATTGTTCTTGGCGGCGGTCTATCAAATCACTCCGCCCTTTACAATATTGGTTTAGATCGTGTTTATGATAATATATTTTGCGACGACCCTAATATCCCTATTCTTAAGAATAACTTAGGAGACTCATCTGGAGTGGTTGGTGCAGCGTTAATTGGAATATAATATTTAATATGATTATGATTACTGCATTCTATGCTTCCGTCTTAGGCTTAATTTATATTAAGCTTTCAAAAAATATTATTCGCCTACGCCAAAAGTATAAAGTGAGCTTGGGTCATAATAACCACCCAGATTTAGAGCAGGCTATCCGCACCCATGCTAATTTTTCTGAGTTTGTCCCTATCGGCCTAATTTTATTAGCTTGTCTTGAAATTAATAAAATTCACTTTATTGTAGTTTTTGCATTGGGTGGTTTATTTTTTGCTGGCAGAGTCCTCCACATAAAATCCTTTCTTCAAGATGACATTGATGTCCCCCTTAGGATAAAAGGCATGCAATTTACTTTTTGGTCCATTATTCTAATGTCAGGCATGAATCTTTTTTCAATCTTAGTTTCATTTATTTAATCTAAATCATTCTCATTTCTGAATTTTTTTAGATTTTATCTATAATAGAGTCCATATATTTACAGGAGCTATGTTATGAATGACGATAAAAAAATAATTGCTGCGCTTAATAAAATTCTAGAATTGGAATTAGCTGGTGTGGTGCGTTACACCCATTACGCACTCATGGTCTATGGTTATAGTCGCATTCCAATTATCAGCTGGCTTAGGGCTCAAGCTACCGAATCCTTGGATCATGCCAATCAGGCAGGAGAGCTTATTACCAACCTAGGAGGGCATCCTTCTCTAGGCATTGGTCCTTTACTTGAGTCCCACAATCATGATATTGGCAATATACTGAGGGAATCATTAGAGCATGAAACTATTTCTCTTAACTGTTACAAGGATTTATTAGAGTTAGTCGAAGGTAATTCAGTAATGCTGGAAGAATATGCTCGCACCATGATTTACACTGAGGAGCTACATTTGGGAGAAGTAGACAAGATGTTAAGAAATCCAGGGGATGTGGCTCCTTTTAAGAAATAATATATGTCTCTGAAAAATATAGAATCTACCCAATTAAATGGCTGGATTAATAATAAGAATATTCTACTTATTGACGTTAGAAATACTGAAGAGGTATTACACGGCATTATTTCTGGGGCTGTTCATGTGCCTATATCAGCCATTCCAGAATGGCTTGATAATCAAGATAAGGAAGCCTGTTATGTATTTTACTGTCACAGCGGAATTCGTTCTGCTAATGCAGCTTTGCTTGCGGAACAGATTGGCTTCTCTGATGTCTATAATTTGTCAGGTGGCGTCCTTGCCTGGCACCATGCAGGCTTTGAGTTTACAAAAAAATGATGGGTTATGATATTGAAGTTGATGCCATTGGTTTAAAATGTCCTATGCCTATTCTTATATGCAAGAAGGGCCTCAACGGAATAGCACCTAATCAAATTTTAAAAATTTCTACCACTGATAAAAACTCTAAAAAAGACTTCGAGGTGTTTTGTCGCCAGACAGGTCATGAATTAATTTCATTTGAAATTAATGATAATGTGACTTCGTTCTATATTCGAAAAGTTTAATTTGCTATCTTAGCTAATTGGGCTAGAAATTTATCTCTGGATTGGCTAAAGCTTTCAAGACGTTCTTTTTCTTGAAGGATTACCTCTGGAGGGGCTTTTTCTACAAAATTTTCATTGCCTAATTTTGATTCTGCTTTTTTAATTTCACCATCAAGACGAGTAACTTCTTTTTGGAGCCTATTCTTTTCAGCCTCTTTATCAATCTCTATATTTAGCATTAATTTATAGTCATCAATAATTGCTACCGGCGCATCCTTATTTGGTAATTCATCCATTAATTCAATGTCGGATAGTTTAGCAAGGCCCTTAATATAAGGTACATATGTTTTGAGGATTGCTACGTCACCACTCATAGCTAAAGGTATTTTTTCTGCTGGGGAGATATTCATCTCGCCTCTCAAGCTTCTGCATTGCTCAACCATATCCTTTAACGTTTGCATCCACTTAATTGACTCTTCATCTATTTTTTCCGGCTTGGCTTCTGGGTAAGGCTCCAGCATAATTGAATCCGCCCTCTTATTTGCCATTGGTCCTATAATTTGCCAAATCTCTTCTGTAATAAATGGCATTACTGGATGGCTCATTCTTAATATGAGCTCCAATACTGATATTAGAGTTCTACGTGTGGCTCTTTTTTGAGCATCACTACCATTTTGTAATTGAACTTTAGCAAGCTCTAAATACCAATCACAGTATTCATCCCACGTGAATTGATAAATTTCTTGGGCCAACAAATCAAATCTATATTCTGAAAAGTTCTTTTCAATATTAGACTCAGTTTTCTGCAGAATGCTGACAATCCATCTATCTGCTAATGAAAACTCCAGATAACCATCGACACATTCATTAAATCCGTTGTCTTGATTTTCACAATTCATCAAAACAAATCTTGTGGCGTTCCATAGCTTATTGCAAAAATTTCGATAGCCATCACATCTCTGTAGGTCAAATTTGATATCTCTTCCAGGGCTTGCTAGGCTTGCAAAGGTAAATCTTAGGGCATCTGTCCCATATGAAGAAATTCCATCAGGAAATTCTTTTTTGGTTTTTTTAATGATTGACTCTTCTTGCTTGGGATTCATTAGCCCGCTTGTTCTTTTTTTAATTAAATCATCAAGTGAAATACCATCAATCAAATCTATCGGATCAAGTACATTTCCTTTTGATTTGCTCATTTTTTGACCTTCTGCATCCCGGATCAGCCCATGAACATACACATGTTTAAAAGGAATTTTCTGCGTTATATGCTTGGTCAGCATAACCATCCTAGCCACCCAAAAGAATATAATATCGAAGCCTGTAACCAACACCGAGGATGGTAGATATAAATCAAGGGCAGGATTACTTTTTTCTGGATAATCCGGCGTCCAGTCTAATGTTGAGAATGGCCACAAAGCTGATGAAAACCAAGTATCTAATACATCTTCATCTCTTACCAATTCTCCTTTGTACCCATCTTTTTCAGCTAACTCTCTAGCTTCTTCGTAGAAATGAGCAACATAGACCTCTTTGTCTGATCCGTACCATGCAGGAATTTGATGCCCCCACCATAACTGTCTCGAAATACACCAATCTTGAATATTATTTAGCCATTGATTGTATGTATTAACCCAGTTGTCTGGATAAAATTTAATCTCACCGCTTTTAACTACCTCTAATGCTTTTTCAGCAATACTTTTCTTATCGCTGGTTGGCTTTGTCATTGCTACGTACCATTGGTCTGTCAGCATTGGCTCAATCACAGCACCAGTTCTATCGCCTCTTGGAATTTTTAATGTATGATTTTCAACCTTATGAAGAAAGTCTTGTTCCTTCAAATCATTAACAATCTTTTTCCTCGCCTCAAATCTTTCTAATCCTTGATATAGGTCGGTGCCATTTTCATTAATATAGCCACTGAGCGTCATAATATTAATTAATGGGAGTTGGTGTCTTTGCCCTACAGCATAATCATTAAAGTCGTGTGCGGGAGTGACTTTCACAACACCTGTTCCAAATTCTGGATCAACATAATCATCAGCAATAATTGGAATTTTTCGGTTAATTAATGGAATAAAGGCATGTTGACCTATGTATTCTTTATACCTTACGTCTTCCGGGTGAACCATTAAAGCTGAATCGCCTAACATGGTCTCAGGCCTTGTGGTTGCAACAGTTAAAAAATTCTTACCGCCTTCCAAGGGATAATTAATATGCCATAAAAATCCAGGTTCATCTTCTTGAATAACTTCCAGATCTGAGACTGCCGTCTGTAAGGTTACATCCCAATTAACTAATCTTTTACCCCTATAAATTAACCCTTCTCGATACAGCTTAACAAATACCTCTGTGACTGTTTTAGACAGGCCATCGTCCATGGTAAATCTTTCTCTTGACCAGTCTGGAGACGTACCTAGCCGCCTCATTTGTTGGGTAATAGTTCCGCCTGAATAAGATTTCCAATCCCAAACTTTCTCAATAAATTTTTCGCGTCCCAGGTCATGTCTGGATATACCCTGCTTATCCAGCTGCCTTTCAACAACAATTTGTGTGGCTATACCGGCGTGGTCTGTCCCTGGCTGCCACAAGGTGTTGTCCCCTTTCATGCGATGATAGCGAGTTAATGCATCCATTAGCGTCTGGTTAAACCCGTGGCCCATATGCAGGGTCCCTGTTACATTTGGAGGGGGAAGGAGAATAGAAAAAGAATTTGGATTATTCGAGTCCTCTCCTATTTTGTAGTAGCCTTTAGACTCCCAAAATTCATACCACTTTTTTTCAATATCGGTTGGATTAAAGGATTTTGATAGTTCTTTTTTCATTTATGTCGATTTTAAGTGTTATTTAATTTTATCACGCACTGTGCTGAGATACGCTAAATCTACTAATTTGAGCAAACCTTACATTGTGGATCTTTCAATATTTTTAATGACTTCCAATTCATTTCCTTCGCCTCTAAAATAAGAAGTCTGCCTACCAATGGCTTTCCTATCTCTAGGATTAGCTTCATGGCTTCTGCCGCCTGTGTCGACCCAATAATACCAACTAAAGGTGAAAATACGCCATGATCAGAACATCTTAATTCTTTATCTTCTCCCGAGTCTGGAAATAAGCACTGATAACATGGGCTGTCATTCTTTCTAAAATCAAAAACGCTTACTTGCCCATCAAATTGAATAGCAGCACCCGACACTAAAGGTTTTTTTAAATTGAAAGCAATATTATTTAGAGAATATCGTGTCAAAAAGTTATCTGAACAGTCAATAATAAGGTCTGCCTCCTTTGCTAGGCTCTCCATTGACTTAATATCTAGCTTTTTTTCTATTGCAACAATTTTAATCTCAGAATTAATAAGATTAAGTGTAGATTTTGCAGATAATGCCTTATTAATACCAAGTGATTTATCCGTATGTAGAATTTGTCTTTGAAGATTACTTAAGTCAACATTATCAAAATCACATATAGTTATGTTCCCTATGCCAGAAGCTGCAAGATATATTGATGCCGCAGAACCTAAACCACCCGCTCCAACTATCAGAACGTGGCTATTTATCAGCTTAAGCTGGCCTTCATAATCTATTTCGGGCAATAAAATATGTCGGCTGTATCGTATTAATTGATTGTCACGCATTTCAATCTCTTTATTATAATTAATTAAAAATTGTCTGTTGATATGGCTAAATTATAGATTAATAGAGCCTGTTTATTTGAATATAAAAAAGGTGATTAGTAAATATGAATAAATGGGGGGGCTGATGGGGCTCGAACCCACGACAACTGGAATCACAATCCAGGACTCTACCAACTGAGCTACATTCACCATAAATTATTGTATACAACGATAATTTTTAAAGACGCGATAAATCGCGTCTCTACAATTTATCTAAACTGGTCGGGGTAGAGGGATTCGAACCCCCGACACCC
>JABMNG010000085.1 GCA_013205275.1 Methylophilales bacterium
GTCATTTGAAATCAATAGTATAAATAATTTATATAATGTATTTAATGAGGTTAATTTAAGTATTATGGGTAAAGAAAATTTTTCATTTAATGCCTATCTTGAGCGATTTTTTTATTACCTTGAAAATTTCGTTCCAAGGCAATTTAATATTGATGCAACTATTGACCTGTACGGATACCATGAGAATCCGTTGAAGGATTATGACGCTGTGTGGCTATCCAATATGAATGATAATTTTTGGCCTGGAAAAGTTGAATACAATCCATTTATACCAAAAATTCTACAAAATAAATACCATATATACGACGCAGATTATATTAATAAAATTCATAAGCTGGTTCAATTCCGTCTAACATCTGCCACCGCTGAACTACAAATCTCATATTGCTTAAAAGATAAAGATGCTAGCTTAAGGCCTTCGCCAGGATTAGGAAATGCAATACATGTGAAAAAAAACTCAATAAATAATACGGTCGACTTGTCATTAAGTCAGGAATTGATAGATGACAGTTACGCAGAAATAATTGAAGGTGAAATCCATATCAACAGTGGTAGAAGCTGCCTAGAAAAACAAAAAAAATGCCCTGCCTGGGCTTTTTATGAGCATCGCTTAGGTTGTCGTCAGTACGACACAGATGAGCAGGATACGGTATCTAGAAGAGCAGAGGGGCAATTAATACATAAGGCGCTTGAGATTTTTTGGCTAAAACATAAGAGCTCAAATATGTTAATCCAGATGAGTGAAAAAGTGCTAAAAAATGAAATCAATGAAGTTGTTAATTGCGTTATTGGTCAATACATAACTGACTATCCGAACATCAACCCAACTTTTGTTAGCTTCGAAACTGAACATCTACAAGAGACGCTTTTTAATTGGCTTATATATGAAAAAAATAGGCCTCCATTTACTGTCGTAGCCTGTGAGAAACCTTATCAAATTAAGGTTGGAAGGATTTCATTTACGATTCAGGTAGATAGGATTGATAAGCTTCATTATGGCTCAAACCTCTTAATTGATTACAAAACTGGCAATGCTCCTCCAAGCAGAAAAAGCTTATTTTCAAAAAATAATCTAGAACTACAATTACCAATCTACGCAGGATTTTCCGGAATAGAAAATCTTAGCGGGGTTGCTATTGGATGGATTAATCGAAAAAATAATAATTTATATGGCGTTACTTCACATTCCACCGAAGTTATCACAAGGAATTTACATGGAAAAATTGACAGTACAGATATAAATTGCTGGCAAGATTTGGTTGATAATTGGGTGCTAGATCTTGAGCGGGTGGCCAATGATTATCTTTCTGGAAATGCATCAGTCACTTTTATCGACGGGGAGGCTTTTGATTACTGCAAAGTGTTACCCCTTTTAAGGCTTGCGGAAAAAAAATATCAGTTTGAGCATTATGAGTATTAATAACCAATATCCTATCGATTACAGCGTTCGTCAAGAAGCCTTAGGGCCAGGATCTTTTATATTAGAAGCCCCTGCTGGGTCTGGAAAAACATCAATATTAATCAAACGATTTCTCACGCTCTTGCTGGCGGTTGATAAGCCAACAGAAATAATAGCTTTAACATTCACGAATAAAGCAGCTATGGAGATGAGGAAAAGGATTGTAGAGGCCCTTGAAGGCAAAGGAACTGATGGAGAAACAACAAATATTACAAATAAGGTTCTAGACAGGGCAAAAAAATTAAAGTGGGGAGATGAATTTCCTTATTCATTAATGATAATGACGATTGATAAATTAGCCATGCAATTAATCGCACAAACTCCTATTTTAAGCCAATCAGGGAAGCTACTGAAAATTGATACTAATCCTGAGGAGCTTTACCTGGCATCCATAAAAGAAGCTATCAATGACAATAATGATTTGAAGCCATTATTCTCATATTTAAAAAATGACTATACAAAAATTGCAACACAGGCCCTTGAATTAATTAAAAAAAGAGACCAATGGCTCCCTTACATCAATAGTTATTCAATGATGTCAGAGGCTCAGATCAAAGTACATTATGAAAATTATTATAAAAATGAAATTAATTTTTGGTTACAGAAAATTAAGGAAATTTTTACTGCTCAGGAAATTAATACTATTAAGGAGATTGTCCACCAGGTATCGCTGAATCTTTCTGATGCAAAAATAGAGCGGCTACAAGATACAAATTCCTACCAATTTTGGTCCTACTTCAGAGATATTATTCTTACAAAATCTGGGAAATTAACAACAAAATTTGATAAATCAAATGGCTTCCCGCCAGACGATAATGGCAAAGAATTAAAAAGAAAAATAAATGAAATATTAAATTTAAAAATACATAAAATCAAGTTAATAGAAAATTTTTATAATGTAGTTGATGAATCAAAAATAGAGGATATTTACCCCATTATTTCAAGCGTCAGTTCATTACTAAGGCATATCACTGCTACCTTAAATATTAACTTCACAAAAAGTAATACCGTTGATTTTATACAAGTACTAGCAAATGCCTTAATAGCACTTAAAGAGACTAACTTAGCTATAATTTTTGATTCCAAAACTTCACATATCTTGGTAGATGAGTTTCAGGATACTAATTACAGTCAATTAGAGTTTCTTGAATTACTTTCTCAAAACTTTGCAGGGAACCCAGATAAATCTTTTTTTGCTGTGGGTGACCCTATGCAATCTATTTATCGCTTTAGGAAAGCCGAAGTTTCTATTTTTAAGGATGCTCAATTATCGGGTATTGGCGATCTAAAACTTAAATCACTTATGTTAGATGTTAACTTTCGCTCAAACCAAAATATTATTAGCTGGCTAAATACAACATTTAAGAACGCCTTTCCGTCCGAAGAAAATGCTTCTATGGGCTCTATTTGCTATAAACCATCAGCATTTAATAGTGTTAATATTCTTGGCTCTGGCGTTCATTACCGCCCACTTCTTATTGCGGCAAAGAGTAATTCAGAAACCTATGAGGCTGAAGCAGGTTATGTTCTTAATCTTATTAACGAAATAAGAGCTCAGAACCCTAACACAGAGATTGCTGTTCTTACTCAATCGCGACCACATCTCAAAGAATTGCTAACATTAATTAAGAAAAGTGGTGCTCAACTACCAATAGACGCAATAGAGATTAATCAAATTGAAGCAAACCAATCCTTCCAAGACGTTTTATCGCTCGCTAAGGCGCTATTTAACTTCTCTGATAGGGTTGAATGGATAGCTGTATTAAAAGCTCCCTGGTGCGGCTTGTCAATAAACGACCTAACATTGTTATTGGAAAAAGATCATCATTCGACGGTATGGGAAATTATTAACAATTCAATAGTTACTGAAATGCTAAATCAAGAAAGCCAAGTAAGACTTAACCGACTCAGGGTTGTTATAAGCAATAATATTTCATACAGAGGAAGAGTTACACACACATACTTTATAGAGAGCATTTGGAGGCAACTGAAAGGCCCTCAAACAATGATTGATAGTCGAGATTTAGAAAATATTGATATATTTTTTGAATTAATAGAGGAATCAAGCTCTCCATTATCGGTAGATTTTGTAAGACTGGAGAGGAAATTAAAGGAAATTTATACATCGGAGTTGAGCAATGAAATTAATCCAATTAAATTTTTAACAATCCAAAAATCAAAAGGACTTGAATTTGATTGTGTAATTATTCCCAACCTAAATAGACAAAAAAGAAATGAAAATAAGAACTTAATTCTTTTAGACAAAGATATTCTATCAATCAATAAAAATGATGACACTAAAAATTTGTATGATTACCATCGATTTAAAGAAATGAGTCGATTGAAAAATGAACATATCAGATTATTGTATGTAGCAATAACGAGGGCAAAGAATGATTGCTATTTAATAGGCTCTATTTGCGGAAGCAATGATAAAGATCTTAAACCAGAAACAGGAACATTTCTTGAGATGTTATGGCCAATATTAAAACATGAGTACATAGAATTACATCATAAAAAGAATCATGAAGAATACGGTAATTTTGTACCAAAATTGCGTCGCCTTAAAATTGATCAACTTCAAGATAGTCCCCAGCCCAAAGTAAACATTAAAACCAAAAACCTAGAAATAGAACGCGCTATTGACAGTGAAAACCTCTATACAATAACGGGTAAAATTATACATAAATATTTTGAATTAATTATTAAGTATCAATTAGATATAGATAATATATTATCTAATAAATTAAGTTTTATTAATTCATTATTCCTAGAAAAAAGCTACTCTGAGAATGAAATTAAAATTGCTATTAATTTAATACTTCAATCTCTGAAATGGCTAAAAGATGGTACTGATGGTAGATGGATTTACAGGTTGCATAATGAAGATAAAATAGAATCTAGATACCAAATAACCACTCAAGAAATTGAATGCACATTGATACCAGATCGAGCTTTCATTGAGGGTAATAAGCGTTGGATCATTGACTATAAAACATTATTTTATGACAAAAACATAGATCTGGATATTGAGGCAAAGAAACATTTACCACAGTTAGTGCAGTATGAAAAATTATTTGATGGCACATACAAAATTCAAAAAGCAATTTATTTTGTTGTTCAGGGCCGATTAATTCTTATTTAAAAGTAAATCTTTCAAAATATTCCTCACGAACAACACCCTTTCTTCGATTGAATCAATTGCTATTGAAACCTTAATTTTATTTGGGCCATTCATCTTATATCGTCGATCAGTCTGAATAAGATCAATAATTTTAATTGGGTCAATGTCAACACTCTCACTGAATGTTATTTCAATAGAGGATCTGCTTGCGTCTACTTTTAGGACCTCATATGAATCAACATCAATTCTAAGCTCATGAAATATAATTAGGCTCTTTGTTTGGTCAGGCATCACACCGAATCGATCGATCAACTCTTCCTTGAGTTCGTTTAACTGATCTCTAGTACTTGCATTCGACAATCTTTTGTAGATAATCAACCTCTCACTCACGTTAGGGCAGTATGTATGAGGTAAAATTGTGGGGGCATGGATATTAATGTCTTTTGTCACGTTTAGCGGTTTATCCAGATCTAATGATTTTCCACTTTTCAATTGTTTTACAGCATGATTTAGCATATCAATATACAAGTTAAATCCAATTTCATGAATTTCTCCGCTTTGATTATCACCTAATAATTCACCAGCGCCCCTTATTTCCAAGTCGTGTATCGCTAAATAGTAACCTGAGCCAAGATCCTCTAATAATTGAATGGCTTCTAGCCTTTTCTTTGCATGTGATGTTATTTTCTTATCCACATCTAATAAAAGGTACGCATAGGCCTGATGGTGTGACCTCCCTACCCTCCCTCTTAATTGATGTAGCTGAGCTAATCCAAATTTATCTGAGCGATTAATAATGATTGTGTTGGCTGTCGGGATATCAATGCCCGTTTCTATAATAGTTGTGCAGAGTAATACATTGATTCTTTGTTGATGAAAGTCTTGCATGACGCGTTCAAGCTCTTGCTCGCGTAACTGTCCATGAGCAACTCCTATTCTAGCTTCGGGTAATAATTCAATTAATTTCTCTCTCATCGACTCAATTGTATTAACTTCATTATGAAGAAAGTAGACCTGCCCTCCTCGATTAAATTCTCGAAGTATTGCTTCCCTAATTACTCCTTTACTGTAATCAACCACAAATGTCTTGATAGATAACCTTTTTTGAGGGGGTGTCGCAATAATAGAAAACTCCCTCAAGCCCTCCATTGCCATAGATAATGTTCGAGGGATTGGGGTCGCTGTTAATGTTAGAACATCAACATTTGTGCGAAATGACTTAAGCTCTTCTTTTTGACGGACGCCAAAACGATGCTCTTCATCAATAATTACAAGTCCTAAATCTTTAAACTTCACATCTGTCTGGAGTAAACGATGTGTGCCAATAATGATATCAACTTGCCCCAGGGATAACTTTTGGATTGAGTCAGCCTGTTCTTTTTTAGTCTTAAAGCGTGATATTTCATCAATTTTTATTGGCCAGCTTGCAAATCTGTCACAAAAATTATTATAGTGTTGCTCTGCAAGCAGGGTGGTCGGTACTAATATTACAACTTGCTTACCATTCATTACAGATACAAATGTGGCTCGAAGGGCTACTTCTGTTTTTCCAAAACCAACATCTCCGCAGATCAGTCTGTCCATGGGTTTTGTTGACTCCATGTCTTTAATTACGCTCTCAATAGCTTCTTTTTGATCTGGAGTCTCCTCAAAGGGAAAGCCATCAACAAAACGGTCGTAATCTTCTAAATTTATCTTTGAGCTATACCCTACCTTTAATGACCTCTTTGAATATAAATTCAATAAATCTGCGGCTGTATCATGAATTTGTATCAATGCTTTTCTTTTTGCTTTTTCCCAGGCGCCTGAACCTAATTTATGTAGTGGGGCAGTTTCCATTGGCCCCCCCGAATATCTAGATATTAAGTGTAATTGAGAGACTGGGACGTAAAGCTTATCTTCGTTGGCATAGTGAAGCTCGAGAAACTCTGTAATACCCTCGCCAAGATCAAGTTCCAATAGCCCTTTATATCGACCCACCCCATGATGCTCATGCACAACAGGATCATCTATATTTAACTCGGTAAGGTCTTTTACAATAACCTCGCTGTTAAAAATTTTATCTCTAGTGGAGCGTTTTGATTGCTTAATGAAGTTTGGAAATAATTCTGTTTCGGTAATCAATACAAATGTATTAGAAGAAAACCCATTATGCAGGGGACTTACAATTAAGCTAAGCTGATTTGTCCCTAGCTGAAACTGTTCCCAGGACTCAATTATTTCAAACTCCATTGCTGATTGCTTTAGAAGATCAGACAAGCTCTCTCTTCTACCTAAACCCTCCGCACAAATTAATGCTCTTTTTTTTTGTTTAGATAAATAGTCTTTTAGCTTTAATAAAGGGGAGTTATCTGAACGAACAACACTAAGATCTGGAAGGCCTTCCAATAACTCATTATTTTTCTTCTTTAACTCAGAATAAGCATTAAGAGTTCTAAAGAAAATATCGGATCTTAATAAAAACTCTTCCGGCTTTAAGATTGGTCTTTCTGAATCGTAAGCATACAATCTAAACCTACTTTCCGCCTCACCCCAATAGGATTGAGCAGATCCAGCTAAGTTACCTAACTTAACAACAATATCTCCTGGATCCAGATAGTCAAAAATAGTGCTAGTGCTGTCATAGAATAAAGGCAAATACCATTCCATGCCGGCAAAAGGTATGCCCTTGCTGATTGACTTATAAATTTTTGACTTTGAGGGATCCCCCTCAAATTTCTCCCTATAATTTTGTCGAAAAGCGGTAATACCATTCTCATCAAGTGGGCATTCTTTTGCGGGCAATAGTTTGATTTCACTTACCGGGTATAGGCTTCTCTGCGTATCTACATCAAACGTTCGAATAGAATCAATCTCATTATCAAAAAAATCAATACGATAAGGGACGATAGAACCCATTGGAAATAAGTCAATAATGCCACCGCGCATAGCATACTCTCCAGGATTTATTACTTTCTCAACATGAAAATATCCGTTTGAGATTAATCTATCCTTGAAGGTGCCAATATCTACTATATCGCCTTTGTTAAACTGAAAGCTATATTGCTCGATATAACAACGTGGTGGCATTCTATGTAGGGCCGTCGATACTGGTAATAGATTGATATCAAACTGTCTTTGCGTCATTTGATAGAGCGTCAAAAGGCGTTCGGAGGTTAAATCTGGATGTGGTGAAATCTGGTCAAACGGCAATGTTTCCCAATCAGGTAAAAGATTGATATTGAGATCTGGATAAAACCAGGAAATCTCCTCTTTTAACTTAATGGCCTCAAACACGCTAGAGGTAATAATATTTAATGCTCGTGCATCACTTTTTAAAAATTTGTTAAAAAATTGTCCTATAGCAATACTATGAGGCAATGAGGACTCAAGAAGAAATTCTTTAGATGAAATATTATTTACTATTGGTGTTGTCATGCATTACTATCTTTATTAATCGTAGCATTATAAACAACAATTTAAACCTAACTGGATTTATGTCATGAATGATAAAGAATTAGTTGCTAATGCGGCTCTAGATTATGTAAAAGACAAAATGATTGTGGGCCTTGGGACTGGGACCACAGCCAATTACTTTATCGACGCATTAGCAAAAAAAATAAAATCTGAAAAACTAACAATAAGCGTAGTAGCGAGCTCAACTGTGAGCCAAGAAAGAGGTAACCAAGCAGGAATCAACTATATTTCAATTGATCAAGTTGAAAGCATTGACCTCTATGTTGATGGCGCAGATGAAATCACAGAGGGCCTGGTGCTATTAAAAGGTAGGGGTTATGATTTAATTAAGGAAAAACTTTTAGCGGCTTCAAGCAAGAAGTTTATCGTTATCGGTGATAAATCTAAAATTGTAGCTAAAATCGGTGAAAAGTTCTCAATTCCTATAGAAATTACTCCAATTGCATGGAAAATAACAAAAAAAATACTTGAGAAAATGTCAGAGGAGTGCATTCTAAGACAAAATACTGCTGGGGATGCATATGCTATTACATCATATGGAAATCTTGTATTGGACTGTCGCTTTAAATACGATGACATTCATGAGTTGTCCAAAATGATATCTGAGGTACCTGGTGTTTTTGAGCACGGGATATTTCTTAGCTTATCTGATATTGCTATCATTGCCGATAATGGCAAGATAAGAACAATAACTACTAACTGTTAGCGCTAATAACTTTCAGGCCACCCATGTAATTAATTAGCGCGGTTGGTATCTGAATGTCGCCATTCTCTAATTGATTGTTCTCAATAATAGCAACGAGGGTTCTTCCGACAGCTAAACCAGAGCCATTAAGTGTATGTAGTAATTTATTTTTCCCGTCTATGTCCTTAAATCTTGCCTTTAATCTCCTAGCCTGAAAGTCTTCACAATTTGAAATGGAAGATATCTCACGGTAGCATTCTTGTGATGGGATCCAAACCTCAATATCAAATGTTTTTGCGGCTCCAAAACCCATATCACCTTTACATAGCAAAACAACCCTATAAGGTAACTCAAGTTTTTTAAGTATATTCTCAGCGTGGGATACCATATCCTCTAAGGCCTCATAACTCTTATCTGGGTGGGTAATTTGAACCATTTCAACTTTTTCAAACTGATGCTGCCTAATCATACCCTTGGTATCTTTTCCATAAGATCCTGCTTCTGACCTAAAGCATGGTGTTAAGGCCGTGAGTTTTAGGGGTAGTTGATCATTAGATAGTATTACATCGCGAACAAAATTTGTAAGCGTGACTTCTCCGGTTGGAATCAAATACAAAAATTCGTCACTATTGCCTTTCTTGGTGATAAATAAATCGTCTGAAAATTTTGGTAACTGGCCAGTTCCTATTAACGAATCTTCATTAACTAGAAATGGTGTGTAGCATTCCTCATACCCATGCTCACTGACCTGAGTATCAATCATAAATTGACCTATGGCACGATGCAGTCTAGCAATATCTTTCCTCATCACAACAAATCTCGCTCCTGAAAGTTTTGCTCCTAAATCAAAATCCAGGCCATGTAATAAACCAATATCAACATGATCTTTAGGTGCGAAGTTAAAAGATCTAGCTGAGCCAGATTCTCTAATAACTTGATTGCTATGTTCATTAGCGCCATCAGGCACAGACGAATTAGGTATATTAGGAATATCTAACAAGAATACCTGCAAATCATTTTGAATGTTTACAAGTCGATCCTCGAAAGATTTTAGTGAGTTTGCAGTCGAATTCACTTGACTCATTAAGTCGTCAATATTATTTCCTTTTGATTTTTCAATTCCTATTTTTTTTGATACCTGATTTCTGAGCTCCTGGAGTTCCTGGGCATTAATTTGAACAGACTTTCTTTCCTGTTCCAACATATTGAACTTCTCTATGTTTATTTTATAGCCACGTTCCTTTAGTTTAGCTTCAACCTGCTCAGGTTGTTCTCTCAGTATATTAATATTAATCATTTTTTCGGCTCTTTGCTTTATGGTCTTGATCAAGCTTTTTAAGGTAATTGATTTTTTCTAAAATCTTTTTCTCTAAACCTCGATCTGTTGGTTTATAAAATTCTACAGCGTCTAGGCCAGTAGGAAAATAGTTTTCTCCAGCAGCAAATCCTTCTGGCTCATTATGTGCATAGCGATAGTTTTTTCCATAATCTAAATTTGACATTAATTTTGTGGGTGCATTTCTAAGATGCATAGGGACGTCGTAATGGGCTTGATTCGCTACAAAAGACTTAACCTGATTATAAGCCATATAAGATGCATTACTTTTTGGTGCCATTGCAAGATAAATAGTTGCGTTACAAAGAGCCAGCTCCCCCTCTGGAAAGCCTAATCTCTCATATATCTGATAAGACTCTAGAGCAATTGATTGGGCTCGTGGGTCTGCTAGTCCAATATCTTCAATTGCAATCCTAATAATTCTTCTAGCCAGATAGAGGGGGTCGGCTCCACCGTCTAGCATTTTCATTAACCAATAAATTGATGCATTCGGATCAGATCCTCTTACAGATTTATGGAATGCAGATATTTGATCATAAAACTGATCTCCACCCTTATCAAATCTTCTCGTTTTATCTGAAATTATCTTTTCTACTATTATCTTATCAATGGCTATTTTTTGTGGTTGCCCCGAATAAATTATCATCTCAGCCAAATTTAATAAACGCCTTGCATCTCCATTAGCATATGAAATCATTAATTCTTTTGCATTATCATTAACTAAAGTCTCACTTTTTGAAAATGCTTTATTTAAAATTTTTAGGAGCTCATCATCAGAGAGAGACTTTAATATATAAACCTGACAGCGGCTAAGTAAGGCTGAATTTACCTCAAACGATGGATTTTCAGTGGTTGCTCCAATAAACGTAATTAATCCAGATTCTATATGAGGAAGAAATGCATCCTGCTGGCTCTTATTAAAACGGTGAACCTCATCAATAAATAAAATAGTTTTCTTTTGGTGTTGTTCTTTTAGAAACTGAGACTTTTCTATCGCCTCTCTAATTTCTTTTACACCAGATAAAACAGCTGATATAGAGATAAACTCTGAATCAGTAGTATTAGCAATAACACGAGCAATCGTTGTTTTTCCAACCCCTGGAGGTCCCCATAAAATCATTGACGGTAGTTTGCTTGACTCTATAGCAACCTTAAGTGACTGTCCTTCGCCTAAAATTTCAAGCTGACCAACAATTTCATCTAGTATTTTTGGCCTTAATTCTTCTGCGAGAGGTACATTATTGTTCATTGTTTAATTTTTAATTACATCTACATTTTCTGGAATATTAAATAAGAAAGATGCATCATCTACTTTTTTATTTATTTGGAGATTCTTAAAAAGAATGTTTGTGGTTTGTTCGAAATTATCAAGTACTCTCATTTCATTAATTGTATTTTTTTCAAAATGAATTAGGACGCTCTTAAAGGTTGTTTGAGATTTATCTTTTGGAACGGCCTGGAACCAGTCCTTAGAGTCAAGACTCTTAAGGTATATAACGTTAAAAGCATTAGAGATTTCCTCGCTAACAAGAAGCATTGCTGGGCTAACACCCCCTAATTTATCTAATGGGCTTATAACAACTTGCTTCAAGTCTGGATCGTACAAATAAAGCAAGTCTCCATCTGAAATAATTTGACTCTTGAATGGAGTGATGTAATTCCACTTAAATAAATTTGGTTTTTTAAAAGAGAATGTCCCAGACACTTCTTGGACTAAAGCTCCATTTTGATCAATCACTTTTTGATAAAAGTCACCTTGAGCGGACTGCATTTTACTAAGAAGTACTGTTAGGTCATTAACTGTTTCGGCGCCAACATTAAGTGAAATAAATATAAAAAATAAATACTTAATCATTATTTTGTGGAGCAACAATCTCTCGATTACCATTACTCTGCATTGGAGTAACTAGGCCAGCTTTTTCCATATCCTCAATAATCCTAGCAGCACGATTGTATCCAATCCTAAGATGTCTTTGAACGTATGAAATAGATGCTTTTCTAGTTTTTAATACGATCTCAACAGCCTCATCATAAAGGGGGTCTTTCTCCCCAGAGCTATTAGAATCATCTCCTGATGATGAAAACTCGCTCTCATTAGGGTTTAAAATTTCATCTTTGTAAAGTGGCGAACCTTTCGATTTTAAGAAGCTGACAACCTTATGTACCTCTTGATCAGAAACAAAGGCGCCATGGATTCTTACTGGGTATCCAGTTGCCGGAGGCATATAAAGCATATCACCCTTGCCCAAAAGAGTTTCTGCGCCCATCTGATCTAAAATAGTTCGGGAATCAATTTTGCTTGAAACCTGAAATGCGACCCTTGCTGGAATGTTTGCTTTTATTAAACCAGTAATAACATCCACAGAAGGTCGTTGAGTTGCCAAAACTAAATGTATTCCTGATGCTCTAGCTTTTTGTGCAAGCCTGGCTATAAGCTCCTCTATTTTTTTACCCATCACCATCATTAAATCTGCCAACTCATCTATAACAATAACAATTTGCGGAAGACTTTCAAGTGGTTCTGGATTTTCTGGGCTTAATGAAAATGGATTGGTAAGTGGTGCGCCCTGCTCTATAGACTCCTTAAGTTTTTGATTAAATCCCGCTAAATTTCGGACGCCAAATGTTGACATCAACTTATATCGTCTTTCCATTTCCGCAACAGACCAATTCAACGCATGCCCTGCTTGCCTCATATCAGTGACCACTGGGGCAAGTAAATGCGGTATACCCTCATAAACAGAAAGCTCAAGCATTTTCGGGTCAATAAGTATCATTTTCACTTCATTAGATTTAGCTTTATAAAGCAAACTTAAAACCAACGCATTAATGGCGACAGACTTACCTGATCCTGTCGTTCCAGCAATTAAAAGATGTGGCATTTTTGCAATATCTGCAACTTCAGGCTTTCCAGAAATATCTTTTCCTAATGCTACAGTTAATAAAGCGCTGGTATCGGCAAAAACTTTTGAGCTCATAATTTCAGATAAGTAAACAATTTGCCTGTTAGGGTTTGGGATTTCTAACCCCATGCATGTTTTTCCAGGGATTGTTTCAACAACTCTTACACTAATTACTGACAGTGCTCTAGCAAGGTCTTTTGATAGGTTAATGACCTGACTTCCCTTAACACCAGGTGCAGGCTCAAATTCATAGCGAGTAATCACAGGTCCAGGCTGCGCTGAAATAACCTTTGCCTCAATACCAAAATCTAGTAATTTCTTTTCAATTAAACGAGATGTAAACTCAATAGTCTCTTTTGACTGTCCTTCAATTTGATTTACAGGCTGATCTAATAAATGAAGTGGAGGAAGCTCGGCGTCGTTGTCCCCGAATAAGTTTGTTTGTTTCTCCTTAATTACACGCGCACTTTCCTTGATGACCATTTTAGAATCAATAATTGCGACAGGAGCCCGATCTTCCAATCTCTTCCTTTCTTCCACAACAAACTCATCACGTTGTTGCTCTAACTTTCTGCCTTCAGTCCTGTCTTGCCAGTCATTAAATTTTTCATACATTGCATAGGAAAGGTTAACTAAAAAATTACCCATACCTTCAGCAATATTTATCCATGACCATCCGGTAAATAAACTAAAACCTATCGCAAAACTAATAATAAGAAAAATTAGTGAGCCTATATAACCA
>JABMNG010000086.1 GCA_013205275.1 Methylophilales bacterium
TGGACATTTACTTCCACCAGGCACCCTCAATGTAGTTAATGGCTATGGTTTGGAAGCAGGAAAACCCCTAGCAAGCTCAAGCCGTATTGCAAAGATTGCCTTTACAGGTGAAACCACTACTGGCCGACTCATTATGCAGTATGCATCACAAAACATTATCCCCGTGACCCTGGAGTTAGGTGGAAAATCTCCTAACATCTTCTTTGAAGACGTGATGGATAAGGACGACGGATTCTTTGACAAGGCCCTTGAAGGCTTTACGATGTTCGCCCTCAACCAAGGCGAGGTCTGTACCTGCCCCTCCCGTGCACTTATTCAAGAGTCTATCTACGATAAATTTATGGAGAGAGCCCTTGAGCGTGTCAAGGCTATTAAACAAGGCAGTCCACTTGAAGGCTCTACCATGACTGGTGCTCAAGCTTCGAGTGAGCAGATGGAAAAAATCTTATCCTACATAGACCTTGGTAAAAAAGAAGGTGCTGAGCTCCTAACGGGTGGTAACCGGACAATCTTAGAGGGTGAACGTGCAGGTGGTTATTATATTGAGCCGACTGTATTTAAGGGTCACAACAAAATGCGCATTTTCCAAGAAGAGATTTTTGGTCCCGTTGTCTCTGTGACAACATTTAAAGATGAAGCGGAAGCGCTTGAGATTGCAAATGACACGTTATACGGATTAGGCTCAGGTGTTTGGACAAGAAATGGCAATACCGCATTCCGAATGGGTAAAGGTATTCAGGCTGGTCGTGTATGGACAAATTGTTACCATGCCTACCCGGCACATGCCGCCTTCGGTGGATATAAAGCTTCAGGCATCGGCCGTGAAACTCATAAGATGATGCTTGATCATTACCAGCAAACCAAGAACCTCCTTGTCAGCTACTCAGAAACAAAGCTTGGATTCTTTTAAAAAGAAAAGCTGCCCTAACTACCTAAAGGCAAGGCTAACCCCCTTGCCTTTTTGGCTTGTATGATTACACGACTTATATCCACAGAAACAGCAAATAAACTCATTGATGCCCTTAAGTTGATTCATGGTGATTTGATGTTTCACCAGTCAGGTGGTTGTTGTGATGGAAGCGCCCCAATGTGTTACCCCAAAGGCGAATTTTATCTCGGTAATGCCGATGTAGAAATTGGCGTTGTAAATGGCGTTCATTTTTATATGAGCGCAACACAGTTTGAGTACTGGGAACACACCCACATAACCCTGGATGCAATTCCTGGAACTGGGGGGCAATTTTCAGTCGAGAGGCCCACAGGACTCCGCTTTATAATCCGATCAAGATTGTATACCGATGAAGAATGGGATTACCTCAAAGTTCACCCAGTAAAAAGATGCGGCTAAATTCACTAAACTTATTTTATTAAGGTAAAATAATTCGTGGCGGGCCTCCTCGCATTGTTGATTAGCCAACCTGGTCAGGTGCGGAAGCAAGCAGCCACAACTATTGAAACAAGTGCCGGGGTTCTGGCTCGCCATTTTAACCACTGAAAAAATATACATGTCATATCAAGTATTAGCCCGTAAGTGGCGACCTAAGTCTTTTAGCAGCCTTGTTGGACAAGAAAGCACTGTTCAGGCGCTCACAAATGCACTCAATCAAAACCGACTGCATCACGCCTACCTCTTTAATGGTACTCGAGGTGTAGGTAAAACGACCATAGCTAGAATCCTAGCAAAGTCACTCAATTGTGAAAAAGGTATTTCCTCTACTCCATGCCAAGAATGCTCAACATGTATTGACATAGACGCGGGTCGTTATGTTGACCTTATAGAAGTTGATGCTGCATCTAATACTGGAGTAGATAATGTCAGGGAGCTGCTAGAAAACGCTCAATACGCTCCCTCTTCAGGTGCCTTTAAGGTATATATTATCGACGAAGTGCATATGCTCTCGAAAAGCGCATTCAATGCAATGCTCAAAACATTGGAAGAGCCGCCAGAGCATGTCAAATTTATCCTAGCCACAACCGAACCTAAAAAAGTACCTATTACCGTCTTATCTCGTTGCCTTCAATTCAATCTTAAACAAATGACAGTAGATAATATTGTCTCTCATCTTAAGGTCATCCTAGGTGAAGAAGGCATCCAATACGAAGATGATGCTCTTTTAATTATAGCCAAAGCAGCAAAAGGAAGCATGCGGGACGCTCTATCTGTCTTAGATCAAGCAATCTCCTATTCGAACGGTAGCATCAAGGCTGATCAAATGCTTCAAATGCTTGGCACAATTGACGGGGTAATTCTATATAAAATTTTAGAGTGTCTATCGAATAACGATGGGCAGGCATTGATTAAAATCTCAAATGAGATGGAAGAAAAAAATATTTCATTTGAATCTGCGCTGGATGATCTCTCTCGCTTGATATACCAAATATCTGCATACCAAATTATCCCAGAACAATTTAGCAGTCATAATGAAAGGGAAAGTATTGATCTTTTGGGTAAAGCATTTAACCCAGAGAGCCTCCAGTTAATGTATCAAATTTCAATCAATGGAAAAAAAGAGTTGCCATTAGCTCCAGACCCAATCACTGGGTTTAATATGACATTGCTGAGAATGCTTGCTTTTTACCCCTCGCTGGACGCAGGTATATTAAAAAAAAATAACGACAACAAAGTCGCACCAGCAGCTCCAAATGAAGAATCGATACCTAATACCCCCGACAAAACACTAGGGCAAAATATGAGTTTAGCGCCCGCCCAAAAAGTAGCTGCTCCTCAAGATTTTAATGGTGATTGGAGAACTCTAGTAGGACAATTAAAACTTGGCCTAGCTAAATCCTTAGCTCAAGAGTGTGAGTTAGTTAACTTTCACGAAAATACTTTTAATTTATCATTAAATGAAAAATCTAA
>JABMNG010000087.1 GCA_013205275.1 Methylophilales bacterium
ATATTGACCGGGTTATTTTGAAGGATATTTTCTAATGTCCAGGCTAAATGCTGAGGATCAATTCTTGCCATTGTTGAACACTCGCACACAACATGAGACATAAATTGAACTAGCTTTCCTTCTGGCTTCATTTCATTTGCAAGTCGGTTGACTAGATTTAACTCAGTACCTACTAACCACTTTGTATTTTTTTCCGAATTTTTTATGGTATTCAGGATAAATTCTGTAGATCCAACAAAATCAGAATTTAGACAAACTTCAAAAGGTGATTCTGGATGAGAGATCACTTGGCCGTCAGGATGTATCTTTCTAAAAATATCAATGTGTTCTGTTCTGAACATTTGATGAACTGCACAATGCCCTTTCCATAATAAAACCTTAGATTTTTTAATCGTTGAAATATCTAGACCTCCCAAAGGGAGATCAGGGTCCCAAATTGGCATCTCCTCTAATGGTATTCCCATTTTATGCCCCGTCCACCTTCCTAAATTTTGATCAGGAAAAAATAAGACCTTCTCTCTTTTTTTAAAGGCCCAATCTAAAATAGTGGGGGCATTCGTTGAGGTACAAACAACACCACCATGGTCCCCACAAAACGCCTTGAGATCAGCTGCCGAATTAATATAAGTGATAGGCGTGATTGATTTGTCAAAGTCTAAAACCTTTGAAAGCTCTCGGTATGAACGTTCAACCTTAGTGAGGTTAGCCATATCTGCCATAGAACATCCGGCAGATAGATCTGGCAACACTGTGATCTGATCGGGCCTTGATAAAATATCTGCTACTTCGGCCATAAAATGAACACCAAGAAAAACAATATATTTGGCTTGTAACGTATCCACATATTTTGATAGTTTCAATGAGTCACCTGTTAGGTCGGCATGGCGATAAACTGCCTCATTTTGATAGTGATGACCCAAGATAACAATCTGGTTGCCTAAAGATTTTTTTGCTTGAATAATGCGTTCTTGGCAGTCTTCATTTTTCAGGCTCTCGAAAGCATCAAATTTAATTGTCGCGGTATTCATAAATATATTTTAACTTCTCAATCGTTTAATTTCATATAATTTTTCTAGAGCAATGACATTTGTCCAAGAAAAAACTCTTTTTTTAGCATCATCAATATTAACCCATTCAAAATCTGTATGTTCTGAAGGCGAGAGTTTTATAGAAATCTCTTCAGAAAGTTCTAATCCAAAAATATGTTCGGTGTTGTGCATTATATTAGGAGCATAACGATGCCGCCAGTGTGGGTAGATTTGATATTGATGATTAAGTTTCCAGTCCTGTAATGAATGCATGTCTACTTTAATACCAGTTTCTTCTAAGACCTCTCTTTTTGCAGCTTCATTAGGAGATTCAATGCCCTCAATACTTCCTGTAACGGATTGCCAATAATTTTTCTTATCTGCACGGTGGAGTAATAGCGTGCTAAATTGTTTGCTATAAATAACAACAAGGATAGATATAGGGATTTTGTAGAGTTTATTTATCAAATAATCGGCAATTTAAAAATAACACTTTCTTCAACACCTTTAATTTCAGAGACAACAGTATCGCTATATTTATTTATTTCCACAATTAATTGTTGAACTAGAATTTCTGGAGCCGATGCCCCAGCAGTAATACCAATATTTTTTTTATTTTTAAGGATTGAAGGATCAAAAAACTTCATATCGTCGATAAGAATAGCTTCAATATTATGTTGTTTTGCTATTTCTGCTAACCGAGAAGAATTAGAACTATTATTTGAGCCGACAACAAAGATTAAATCCTGATTACCTAACATACCCTTAACAGCATCTTGCCTATTCTGCGTCGCATAACAAATATCGCTATTTTTAGGAGATTTAATATTAGGAAATTTAGATTTTAAGGCATCAATAATGATCGATGTATCATCTACTGAAAGTGTTGTTTGGCTCACATAGCTTATTTTATCTGTATCAATATTAGGTAATTTTTCAACATCATCAATTGATTCAATTAAGTGAATCGAGGCCTCAGGTGAATTTTTTTCTATTTGTCCCATAGTCCCCTCTACCTCGGGATGTCCCTTATGCCCAATCATAAAGATATGATATTGACCCTCATAGAAGCGATTAACTTCATTGTGTACTTTAGTGACTAAGGGGCATGTAGCGTCAATAGGTATAAGGTGTAACTTATCTGCACTTTTTCTAACAGCCTTTGAGACGCCATGAGCACTGAAGATTATGTGGCTTCCAGAAGGAATTGTATGAAGGTCATCAACAAATACTGCCCCCTTTTGTTTAAGGTCATTGATGACATACTTATTGTGAACAACTTCATTTCTGACGTAAATAGGAGCCCCATATTTTTTTAATGCTTCTTCAACAATAATGATTGCACGCTCAACGCCCGCACAAAATCCTCTTGGGTTAGCTAAAGCAATATTTATAACACCAACCTTCATAATAAGCCTTTATTTAATAAATTTATGGCATGTATAATGCGTGTCTTTGAAAGAAAAAACTATGACAAAAACTGCAACCTTACTTGTTAATTGCCCCGATAAAAAGGGGATTGTAGCTTCAATTGCTAATTTCTTATTAACTCATAATGCTAATATTTTACATGCAGATCAACATCAGGATGCAGAAAATAATCTATTTTTGATGAGGGTGGAATGGGACATGGCTGATTTCCAATTAACTGAAAGTGAATTTAATGAACACTTTAAATTAATTGCACAAGAATATGCAATGACCTGGAAATTAAAATCTAATCAAATCAAGCCCAAAGTAGCCATTATGGTTTCTCAGTACGACCATTGTTTGGCTGACTTATTACATCGATACAAAAATGGAGAGCTAGATTGTGAAGTTTCTTTGGTAGTAAGCAACCATAAAATCACAGAGTCATTAGTTAATTTTTATGAAATCCCCTTCCACTTTATTGAAATTAACAAAGAAAATAAAATAGAAGCAGAACAGAGACAGTTTCTTTTATTCGATCAATTTAATATTGACCTAATTATTTTAGCTAGGTACATGCAGATTCTTTCACCGGACTTTGTAAAAAGATACCCACAGAAGATTATTAATATACACCATTCCTTTTTACCTGCATTCATTGGAGCCAAGCCTTATCATAGAGCGCATGAGCGAGGAGTAAAGCTAATTGGAGCTACGAGTCATTATGTAACAGAAGCATTAGATGAGGGCCCAATTATTGAACAAGATATTGATCGGATTTCGCATCGTGATCAGGTCGAGGATCTTGTTCAAAAAGAAAGGGATTTAGAGAGGGTTGTTTTATCTAGAGCTGTTAGGTGGCATATTGAAAATAGAATATTATTGTATTCAAATAAGACAGTCATCTTTGATTAAATTATGGAAGCAGTGACTCACCAAAAATAAGGTGTTCGAAATTTTCTCGCTCTCTAATGACATGTACTATTTCATCATCAACCATTAATTCTATAGCCCTTGGTCGAGAGTTGTAGTTAGAGCTCATACTCATTCCATAAGCACCAGTATCAAGAACAGCAAGTGTGTCATTATCCTTTATTGCTAATAATCTTTCCTTGCCTAAGAAGTCCCCAGTTTCACAAACAGGACCGACAATATCATATTTTTTTCTTATGCACTGATGAGCGTCAATATTAATAATCTCATGATAGGCATCATATAGAGAGGGTCGCATAAGATCATTCATGGCAGCATCAATAATAGCAAAATTTTTATTAGGGCCCTCCTTGATATACTCTACATTAGTTAATAAAACACCGGCCTTACCAATCAACGACCTACCTGGCTCAAAAATAACTTTTAGTTTTCGGGTGCCAATAACATGACTCATAGCTTCTGCATATTCTAAAAAGGTTGGTGGTAATTCGTCGTTATAATTAATGCCTAATCCGCCGCCGATATCAATATGTTCTATATGAATATCGAGAGTCTTTAGATGATCAATCAATGCAACTAATTTTTTTGTAGAGTCGATAAAAGGATTTATATCTGTAATTTGAGACCCAATATGACAATCAATGCCTTTAATTTCAATGGCATCCATATCCTTAGCAAGACAATATAATTCGACGGATTTATTTTCGTCGACACCAAATTTATTATCTTTTAGTCCGGTTGATATATAGGGGTGGGTTTTCGCATCTACATTTGGATTCACCCTTATGGAGATGGAAGCTTTTTTGTTTAAACTTTTTGCAACTGATTGGATTCTTCTGAGCTCCCCTTCGGATTCAACATTAAATGCCAATATATTATGATTGATTGCGAAACTAATTTCATTGATAGATTTTCCTATCCCTGAAAAAACAACCTTTCGTGGGTCTCCATGGGCAGCTATAACTCTTTTAAGCTCACCTTCGGAAACAATATCAAAGCCAGCACCTTGCTCGGCTAATAGATTTAATATTGCAATATTAGAGTTAGCCTTTACGGCAAAACAAACAAGAGGGTCAAATTGCTTAAAAGAATTTCTAAAACTATGAAATGTGTCAATAATGAGTTGTTTAGAATAGACGTAGGCTGGCGTACCATAATCTTCTGTAATTTTCTTAACAGGAACATTTTCGATGTAAAAAATACCATCATTTGAATGGATCATAGGCTTAGACATATATTTTAGGTGAAGCTAGTATGGTTTGTAAGCTTATTTTGATTGACTGGCTCTAAATAAGATTGCGGGTATTTTTCCTCTGGAATGTATAAAGGCCCTTTTGTTCCACATGAACCTAAAAGGTAGCAGATTATTAGTATTGAGGTTGCGGATAATATTTTCATAATTTTTTCCTTACAGTTCATTTTATCATTAAAAAAATTATTTACTTATATTTAGCTTAAGAAGTGACTGGGTAATGATTCCATTTACCAAACCAAATACAAGGGAAGAAATCATAAAAATAGGTATTAGATAAAAAATTCCATCATGTGGAATAATCCAAAGCCTAACAATTAGGAATTGACCAACAATGTGTGCGAATGCGGCAATTAAACTCAAGCTGATTACACTAAAGTATTTATTATTAAGGCCCTTAAAAATAAATAAAAATATAAGGCTAAATAGCGAGCCAGTAAGACTTAAAAAAAATGTTGGGCTGAGAAAAGTACCTACAATAATGCTCACAACAAATACTCGAATGACTGATACCCAGACCGCCGTTACAAAATCGAATCTTATTATTGTGAAGAGAACGATAATATTTGCAATGCCTGGCTTAACACCAGGAATTGGACTTGGAAAAAAAAATTCAATCAATGAGAGAGCAATTGCAATCGCTGCTAATTTTGCTACGCGATGATCCTGGTGATTAATTTTAATAATTGAGGGAGTCATGTTCCGATTGATTGCCAATGATTGAGATAGACATTTTATTTGGAACACATACGATAGTTTGATGTAATTGATTGATCCACCCTTGATGGATGCAGTATTTTTTAGTACAAGGCGATTTTGAAACTCTTACTTTTCCAGAGTCAATAATAATTTCAGTCTTGCCAATAGGCCCATCAATAACCTTGGTTATATTTTGATTGAGGCTAAATGTACCTATATTTTTATTACCCATTTGAATTTTAAGATATTCACCTTGCGGAAAATTCCACAACATTAAAGTTAGGAATACCGTCAGCCCAATGAAAAAGAAGATTAGAAATAAATCCCCAATTAAAATTTTTTTAGTTAACTGTGAGTTTATCTTTTTCAATTTTTTCATGCCATTTTATCAAGTTCAACATATCATGACTAATAATAATCTTCCCATCAGCCATGATGACCATATAAAAGTTAATGCCTAGCTCCTTTGCGATAGAATTCTTTAAATTTTCTGGGGCAATAAATAACGGCTTCGAATAAACATCGGATAATGCCCCTGAAGACTCAGAAGGAGGCATTAGTACCGTAGCAGATTGCGCATTATTTGCAGGAAATCCAGTATTGGGATCAATTAAATGAGAAAATCGTTGATTATCGACCATAAAATATCGCTGATAGTCACCTGATGTTCCGATTGACCATCCAGGCTTGAGGGTAACTGTTGCAATTGAGTTGGGTTCTCGCGGATGCTGAATTCCAACCACCCAATCTCTATCACCATGCTGACCTAAAGCCATTATATTTCCCCCAATATTAATGAGTGCATTATTAATATTGTTATCAATAAGAATTTTCTTTGCTTGATCGAGTGCGTAACCTTTAGCATAGCCACCTAAGTCCAGCTGAATATTTTTATTTTTAAATGTGAAGTAATTCTTATAAAAACTAATATCAGACATGTGCGGGAGATTTTTTCGTAAATCTTGAATATGAGATAAATTAGGCATAGTGTTAGCAAATTGATCTGAATGAAACCCCCAGCTTTGTATAAGCTTTCCTATAGCAGGATTGAAGTACCCATGAGTTTTAGATTCAAGTTCTATATTATAGTTAATGATTGAGATAATTTCATTATCTTCCGTTCTATAATTCCTGCCATTTCGAATGGATTTATTAATCTCATTAAGAATACTTTTTTCCCAGGGATGCAGGTAGTGATGAAGTCGTCGAAACTCCTCAAATACTAACTCTATTGAATGTACAGCAGCCTCTTCATTTTCTCCAAACACCTTTATTTCTACAATGGTTCCAAAGATGTAGTCTTTTTTTTCAACTATTTTAGCCTGGTGACATCCAGCGATAAAGAAAAATACAATAAAAATTAATTTATTGAAGTGCATTAATTACAAATTCAGCAACATTAATGTCAGACTGTTTTTGAATCTCTACTAACCCCGTAGGGCTTGTCACATTAATTTCAGTGAGGTATGGACCAATAACATCAATACCAACAAAATTTAGTTGGTTTTTAATCAGATAGGGTTTGATCCTATTAATAATAATTTCGTCCTTGGCATTAAGATCTCTAATGAGTGCGGATCCACCCTTTGCAAGGTTAGCTCTTATTTCGTCTGGCCGTGGAATCCTTGATAAACCATACGGAAGAGCAACCCCATTAATAATAATAATGCGTGTGTCACCATCTTTAATCTCTGGAATGAATTTTTGGGCCATTATTAATTGATGAGTTTCTCCAATCATAGTCTCTAGGATAACGTTAAAATTTTTATCATCCTTAGTAACCATAAAAATTCCATTTCCTGCCATGCCATGGAGGGGCTTAAGAATAATCTTTTCATGTTCAGAAACAAACTCCTTGATTGCACTGATTGAAGACGTAACAAGTGTTGGCGTAATCAGGTCATGAAATTGCAGAATAGATAATTTTTCATTATGATTTCTAATAGCAGTAGGATTATTAAATATTTTAATATTTGTATTCTTAAGGTGATCTAGGATATATGTAAGATTTAAATATGCAGCATCAAATGGTGGATCATTTCTTATAAAAATTTTATTAAAATAGTTAATATTATTTTTTGATTTTTTACTGGCAGCTATTGTTTCATTGATTGTTAGGAT
>JABMNG010000009.1 GCA_013205275.1 Methylophilales bacterium
TATGAAAAGTTTCCCCATAGAAGTCCCATTCATTAAAAATGTAGGCTAAAGGTTTTTTTTGTAATCTAAGCTTAACGATTTCTTGGATAAGGACAGACTCTTCGTTGCTTAACGTTATGGGTTGGACTGAAATAATCTGTGAATAAGATTTTTTAAGGACATACTCAAAAATAAATTTTGCCTCAATCAGGCTTTCTCTTTGAGATAGACCTAGATTTTTAACAAAGTCCTCTGTGATTTCTTTTTGGACGATACTTAAAGTCCCCATGCTTAGTCTTGGTCAAGTTGAGCTAATAGGTCGGCTTGATGCTCTGTTGTTAGGGCCTGAATTAGATCATTTAAATCGCCATCCATAATAAAATCTATTTTATAGAGGGTTAAATTAATTCGATGGTCTGTAATGCGGCCCTGAGGAAAGTTATAGGTACGTATTCTTTCACTTCTATCGCCACTTCCTATTAGTGATTTTCTCTCTGTTGCTATTTTTGATTCCTGCTCTCTCACCTGAGCGTCTTTTATCTTAGCAGCAAGAATGCTCATAGCTTGCGCCTTATTTTTATGTTGGGAGCGGTCATCCTGACATTCCACAACAATGCCTGTTGGTGCATGGGTAATTCTAACGGCAGAGTCTGTTTTATTAATATGTTGTCCGCCCGCTCCTGATGCCCGGTAGGTGTCAATTCGAATATCCGCAGGATTGATCTCCACATCACTAATTTCATCTGCCTCTGGCAGGACAGCCACCGTGCATGCTGAGGTATGAATCCTGCCTTGCGTTTCTGTATCAGGCACGCGTTGGACTCGGTGACCTCCAGATTCAAATTTTAATTTTGAGTAGGCTCCCTGCCCAATAATTTTCGCAATCACTTCTTTGTAGCCTCCAACCTCGGCTTCGTTCATTGACATAATTTCTAATTTCCAATTCATGCGCTCAACAAAACGACTGTACATCCTAAAAACATCACCCGCAAAGAGGGCAGACTCATCACCTCCTGCGCCAGCTCTAACTTCGAGAAATATATTTTTTTCATCATTCGGATCTTTTGGTAGTAGCAAGGCTTGTAGCTGGATATCAATTTCTTCAAGTCGCTCTTTCCCTGTTTCTATTACCTCCTGAGCAAAAATCTTCATTTCAGGGTCTGATAACATTTCTTTTGCATCATTAATTTCTTTTGTGTGTTTTATAAATTCCTCATAAATGTTTACTACTGGCAGGATGTCGGAGTGCTCTTTAGATATTTTTTTAAACCTTTCCATGTCCTTAGTGACTTCTGAATTGCTTAATTCTTGATTCAATTCTTCAATGCGCGCTTTAAGAATATTTAATTTATTTTGCATCGAAGGTTTCATAATTTTTTAGTCTTTTAGGTTATAAATATTTTTTAATAAATCCGTCACTTCATTATTTTTCTCTGTGGCAGATTCATTCAAGGCTTTGGTTGGGTAATGTAAAAATTTCTTAGATAAATTTTTACTTAGCTTATCAAGGACTTCGTCGACGGACTTGCCTAGCTTTATGTCTTTATGGGCTTTTATTAATTCTTTTGTTCTGAAGTCCTCAAATTGATCAATGAGCAGTTTAATGCTTGGGGTTATAGTTCTTTGATTTATTTTTTTATTATACTCATTGACATACCTCTGAATAATTAACTCAGCATCTTTAACTGCCCCCTTTCTATTTTTCATCCCTTCTTGTGCCATTTCAGCTAAATGGTCCAAAGTGTAAAGAAATATATCATCTAATTTACCAATTTCTGTTTCAATGTCCCTTGGTACAGCAAGATCAATTAAAAGCATGGGTTTATGTTTTCTGAGTTTAATGGATTTTTCAATTAGCCCGAGGCCGATTATTGGAAGTTGACTCCCGGTACAGCTTATTACAATATCGTATTGGTGAATTTTATGATTAATGTCGGCAAACAATATGGCATCTGCATTGATTTTACTTGCCAGACCTTTGGCTTTTTGAATGGATCGGTTTGCTATAGCAATTTTTTTAGGGTTTTGGTCTGAAAAGTATTTAGCGCAGAGTTCGTTCATTTCACCCGCACCTACAAATAAAATATTAATATCATCTATGTTCCCAAATATTTTTTTGGCTAGCCTAAAAATGCATGAAGCGATCGTAGTGCTGCTGGCGCCGATATGCGTTTCAGACCTAACTTTTTTTGCTGTTTCAAATGACTTTTGAAACAATTGAGACAATATTTTTCCTTGAGTCCCCGCGTAATCTGCAAGCTTAGAGGCTTGTTTTATTTGCCCTAAAATTTGCGTTTCGCCTAGAATCATACTGTCGATTCCTGATGCCACTCTGTACGCATGAGAGACGACCATCAGGTCTTGATGGTGATATATATTTTTTTTTAAATCTGTTACGGAAATTTGATGGTAATTAGCGAGCCATTGTATGACTTGGCTGGCTTGTCCCGTGGTGAAATAAATTTCCGTTCGATTGCAAGTCGATAAGATAACCACTTCTGTTGAAAAAGTTTTTTTAATCTCAACTAATGCCTCGGTTAAGAGGTCTGTTTGGAAAACAAACTTTTCTCTTAGTTCCAGGGAGGCTGTTTTATGATTAAGTCCTATAACGTTTAAATTCATATTAATATGTTGCGCTCGCTTTATCTTATTTGTTAAAAAAGGTTAAAATAGTTATTTTACAATAATAATCACTTTTAAATTAGGAACACACAGTATATGGATAAAACATTTAGAATTGCGCCAAGCATATTGTCTGCAAACTTTGCAAAGCTAGGACAAGAGATTCAGGATGTCATTGCATCCGGAGCAGACATTGTTCATTTTGACGTCATGGACAATCACTATGTCCCTAATTTAACTATTGGACCTTTAATTTGCGAAGCAATACGCCCCGTGACGGATGCGATTATTGATGTGCATTTGATGGTCAAGCCAGTAGATCGAATTATTCCAGACTTTGCAAAAGCAGGGGCAAATATTATTACCTTTCATCCAGAAGCCTCTGATCATATTGATAGAACGTTATCATTGGTTCGAGACTCTGGCTGTAAATCTGGACTGGTATTCAATCCTGCAACTTCATTAGATTACCTGGACCATGTGATGGATAAAATTGATATGGTGCTTTTAATGTCAGTCAATCCAGGCTTTGGAGGACAAAAATTTATTCCAGAAACCCTAAACAAATTAACCATGGCGAGAAAAAAAATTGATGCCTATATGGAAAAAACTGGCCGGACAATTTGGCTTGAAGTAGATGGCGGGGTTAATGCAAATAATATTGCTGAAATTGCTAAAGCGGGAGCCGATACTTTTGTGGCGGGGTCTGCTATTTTTGGCTCGGGTAATGATAACGACCCTAACCGATATGACACCATTGTTAAGTCTTTGAGAGAGTCGCTTTCCAAGGCTTAACAATTGAGCAATATAAAAAATATTAAAGGCATTTTCTTTGACCTTGATGGCACACTGTTTGATACTGCGCCGGAGCTTGCGGAAGCCGTCAATCAAATGTTGGTGGATTTGAATTTTGAGGAATTAGACCCGCTCGATATTAAGAATTTTATTGGGCGGGGAGCGGATAACTTAATAAGAAAATCAATTTCCTTGGCTAGTCAATCAAGCCCAGAACCTTTCTTTGATGAAGGAAAGATATTATTTCAGAAGCACTATATCTTGAATGCCGGACTTAGCAAACCATACCATGATGCCGAGGATACGCTAAAGGCATTAAAAATAAAAAATATTTACCTCGGCTGTGTGACCAATAAACCTAAGATTTTTACCGATAAAATATTGAGTCAGTCAGGCCTTTCGGTGTTAATGGATATTGTAATTTCTGGAGACTCACTCGAGAAAATGAAGCCTGATCCACTCCAAATCAATCACGGATGTGAGGCGCTGAGCCTAAAGCCTAATCAAGTTATTATGGTAGGAGATTCCTTCAATGATATCGAGGCCGGTTATGCCGCGGGGACTTTTGTAGTCACCGTTCCCTATGGCTATCATCATGGAGATTCAATCGATTCACCAAAGGTAGATTTAGCCATCAAAAATTTATCGGAACTAACTCAGGTCGTCAATTAACGTTAATGTTTACTTCCATTTCAAGCCAGCAATTTGACAACTATAAAAGCCAAGGCTTTAACCGTATACCCATTGTTCTGGAATGTAATTCTGATTTAGCAACCCCACTCTCCATTTATGCTAATTTGGCCAATAAACCTTATAGTTACCTTCTGGAGTCGGTTGAAGGAGGTGAGAAATTTGGACGTTACTCTATTATCGGTTTGCCATCAAATTTTGTCATAAAAATTGTGGGGGAGACTATTCGTATTTTTAAGCATGGGGTTTTAGATAAAGAGATTAATGATCAGAACCCCTTGGATTTTATTGCAGATTTTATGGCTACTTTTAAAGTTCCTGATGATATGAATCTTCCTCGATACTCTGGGGGGCTTGCAGGTTATTTTGGTTACGAAACTATTCAGTATATCGAGCCTAAGCTTCAAAAAAGTTACTTACAGGATCAGTTAAATTTACCTGACATATTGCTGATGTTATCCGATGAGATTATTGTGATTGATAATTTTTTGAATAAATTATTTTTAATTCATTATGCCGACCCAGACATTCCAAATGCTTATGCATTAAGCATTGAAAAACTACAAAA
>JABMNG010000088.1 GCA_013205275.1 Methylophilales bacterium
AAGCTTTTTTTAGCGTCTGATTGGCCGATTACATGCTCCTCTAGCTTTTGGTATAACTCTTTTGGGGTAAGGAGGGATCGTTTGCTTGGCACAACCTCTCCTGAGGGCAAGGTTTCTTCTATGATGATGTCATTACATAAATCAACGCACTCATCACAAATAAATATGGATGGGCCCGCAATTAATTTTTTTACTTCAGATTGATTTTTTCCGCAGAATGAACAAAACAATGACTTTTCTTTGTCTTTATCGGACATAGGGTTCCTATTTTACTTCAGCGCGATTTGAAATGACCTGGTCAACCATGCCATATTTTACAGCATCAGTGGCACTCATAAAATTATCTCTGTCAGTATCCTCAGCGATCTTCTCAATGGGCTTGCCTGTGTGATCTGATAATATTTGGTTTAATTTGTTTTTAAGAAACAATATCTCTTTGGCGTGAATTTCTATGTCAGATGCTTGCCCTTGAAAGCCGCCTAATGGCTGATGAATCATGACTCTTGAATTTGGCAAACAAAATCTTTTATTTTTCTGACCTGCTGTGAGGAGAAGTGCGCCCATGCTTGCTGCTTGACCAATACACAGTGTACTTACATCTGGCTTTATAAATTGCATGGTGTCGTAGATTGCCATACCTGCTGTTACAGATCCACCTGGAGAATTAATATACAAAGAAATATCCTTGTCAGGATTTTCAGCTTCCAGAAACAACAGTTGTGCGACGATTACATTCGCCGTCATATCATCTACAGGCCCCACTAAGAAAATTACTCGCTCCTTAAGAAGTCTGGAATAAATATCATAAGCCCTTTCCCCTCTTCCGCTTTGCTCAATAACCATGGGTATATAACCCAAATTATTTGGTGAGAAATGACTGATAGATTCTATCTTTGATTTATTCATCAAACTGAGCTGCCATCAATTTATCAAAATCAAGGGCCTTCTTCTCTACTTTGCAAGAGGACATAACCCATGCCACAACATTATCTTCGGTGGCTAGGGCTCTAGGCTCATCCAATCTTTTTGGATCCTCATAAAACCATTTGGCTGCCTGCTCTGAGTCATCGTAGTTCATAGAGAACTCGTCAACTTTTGCTCTGATTTGGTCTGTTGTTGCCTCTAGTTTATTTTCATCCACTATACTTCCTAGAATCATTCTTAACTTACATGTTACCTTTGCTCTTTCCTCAAACATTGCAGGCTCTAACTTAACTGACTTCATGTCAGCGCCTTGGCGCTGAAGGTTCTGGAAAGTCATTTCACCGAGTCGATTGATTTCCAATCCTATCAATGACTTTGGAAGATCAATCTCGTGCGAGTCTACTAGGGATTTAAATACTTGCGCCTTTAAATTTTCTTTGATTCTTCTATCAACCTCTTGTACAAGGGAGGCCTTGATGTCTTCGTCCATTTTTTTTATATCGCCATCCACAACACCTAATTTCTTTGCAAAATCTTCGTCCACCTTCGGTATTTGAGGCTCCTGAACTTCTATTACTTTAACCTGGTAGCTGACTGTCTTGTTTGAAAGCTCTTTCGGTTCATGATTCTTTGGGTACTTAATGTCGAATGATTTTTCCACATCGGATTTTAAGCCTACCAATTGCTCATCAAACTCTTTTATTCGGTTAGTATCGCCCAAAACTATCTCTAAAGACTCCTCGCCTGTTGACTCAGCCTCTTTATTCTCGATAAATGATTTTAATTGGACTTTGATGCGGTCACCTAATTTGGACGCCCTGTCGACTTTATTGAAGGTTGTCCTTTGTTTTACAAGGACGTCGATTATTTTTTTGACATCGTCTGGTTTTACCGGGGTTTCATATTGGCTAATTTTTAATTTTTTTATATCGGTAATTTTAAACTCTGGGAAAACTTCAAAGGTAGCAGTAAATTCAAAATCCCCACTTACTTTGTTTAAGGGTTGGTGCTCTATATTTGGCATTCCAGCAACACGAAGGTTATTTTTTTCAACAAACTCACCAAATCGTATCTCAATTGCTTTCGTATAAATCTCTGATTTAACATCGTCGCCGTATTGTTGTTGAACAATTTTAAGAGGGACCTTACCAGGACGGAATCCTTGGACTCTCGCGGTTTTCGTGAGCTGTATAAATCTCTCATTAATTTGAGTTTCAAGGGGTGCGACAGGTACAGTGACCTTTACACGACGCTCGATATTGTTTATTTTTTCAACTGCCTCAGCCATATGTATTTCCTAGTAAATAATGGTGCGAGAAGAGAGACTCGAACTCTCACGCCTTGCGGCGCTGGAACCTAAATCCAGTGCGTCTACCAATTCCGCCACTCTCGCGATGATTAAAAAAGTTATATATAACAAAAATTTAGCTCTATTTTATAACAAATTAGTCTTTATCTAAAAGGAATAATTCAATGAATCAATGAAATACGTAGATATTTTGATTTAAGATGTTATAGATTATTAGAAACTATTAAGCCATAAACCTAAAAGATTCAAATTGAAAACTCGAACCCTTAAATTGCAATTTTTACCGACCCTATTTTTTGTATGTCTTATTACGATTAATCTATCGGGCTGCAATTTTATCAGTTACGAGACTAAACCTATTGCTAATCAAGAGGTTATTGAAAAAATCACTGCCAAAGACCCTGAAGACCCAAAATTTAAAGAGTTTTTAAAAATTCAAGGGTTTAAGGAAGATAAACTTTCAATTAAAGAATGGGGGCTTAGAGAGCTTATGCTTTGCGCGCTTTTTTTTAACCCAAGAATTGAAATTGCAAA
>JABMNG010000010.1 GCA_013205275.1 Methylophilales bacterium
CTTTATCCATTCAAAATTTATTATTATTTGGGCATGCAACTCCGTTAGTACCAACCTCCACCACTGGCGAATCGTTAAAGAAGCGCAAAAGAATGGCTCTAAAGTTGTTGTAATTGACTCGTACGCGTCTAAAACAGCTAAGGAAGCAGATTGGCATGTATGCCCCAAACCTGGAACTGATGGTGCTTTAGCTATGGCGATGATGAACGTCATTATTGGCGAAGGTTTAGTTGATCAGGACTATGTAGATAACTACACAGTTGGGTTTGCTGAGCTGGCAGAAAAAGCAAAGGAGAGAACCCCAGAGTGGGCAGAATCAATTACCGGCATACCGGTTGATGATATTCGAAAATTAGCGAGAGAATATGCAACAACCCAACCGTCAGCCATTAGAATTGGCGTGGCTCTAGAAAAAAGTTGGGGTGGTGGTCAGACGATAAGGGCTGTTACCTCACTTCCTGCGCTGACTGGTGCATGGCGTCACGTCGGTGGAGGCATCCTTCAATTCCCAGTATGGGAGCATCCGTATAAGTTTGATGTGATTTGCCGTCCAGATTTAATACCAGAAGGCACACAGGTCGTTAATAACTTGCAGTTAGGTCGAGTGTTATTAGGTGAGCAGAAGTTAAACGTGCCTATAAAGTCGATGATGTGCTGGAATACAAACCCAGTTACCCAGTCAACTGAGACAGAGAAGATACTAGAGGGTCTAGAGCGCGAAGATTTATTTTTGGTTTCTGCCGAACACTTTATATCCGATACCGCAGCATACGCAGATATTTTGTTGCCAGCATCTATGGGGGCGGAACAGGAGGACATTATTTTATCCTGGGGCCATTTATACCTAACCTACAACACAAAATGTGTGGAATCACCTGGTGAAGCCATTCCTAATAATGAAATTTTTAGGCGCCTTGCTAAAAGATTAGGTTTTGAGGAAGAAAACTTTAAGTGGTCAGACAGCGAGTGCCTTGAACATTATATTGATTGGGATGCGCCCGCGTGTGATGGTATCGACTTAGACTATCTCAAAAAAAACGGTTACGCCCGACTAAATGTGGGGACAAAAGATAACAGGGCGCCACATAAGGAAGGTAACTTCCCAACACCATCAGGTAAGTGTGAATTTAGGTTGATTGGGGCTAAGAACTTTGTGGCGGGCCCATTTAGACAAATGTATGAGGCGTTTCAGCCCGGTCAAGACATTCCTGAGCTGCCTGACTATGTCCCATCAAAGGAGACGGCGTCAGCAAACCCAGAGTTAGCCAAAAAATACCCATTAAACATCCTTGCACCCAAGAGTCATGGTTTTATTAATTCATCTTATGCCAATATTGAGAACAAGCTTAAGGGGCAGGGTGAGCAGTTTGTAATGATTAATCCTACTGACGCACTGGCCAGAGGCATCAAAGATGGCGACCGAAGCAAAGTCTTTAATGATCGCGGTTCGTTTGAAGCGGTGTCGAGGGTCACCACTGATGTTAATGCTGGCATTGTTGTTTCAACTCTAGGTTATTGGAGGCAGCTTAACAACGGTGTAGTTAATTCCGTTAGCTCTAATGCTTTTGGCGACATGGGTAACTCACCCACATCACATGATTGTTTAGTTGAGGTTGTATCTATATGATATTGATTTATAATGAATAATAGTGACGAAGTAGAGGTGACATGCACAGACAATGGCAAGAAAGTTACCGGGTTTATTCTCCATTACCGACCCATGAGTCAATTAGAAATATCCCTTAATACCGTAAAAATTAAGCTGTCCTACCAGAACGGATTTTTTGTAGGGTCAATGGCGGGGATGGAATTTACGGTGGACGCATCTTCCTTACCAATACAAAACGCCGAATATCGCCGCTAAGAACTTTTTTAAGACAGTCTTGAATCAGTTTAATTTAAAAGAGCATCTCCAGTTAATTCAATTGTCTTATGAGCAGGCGCTCAAGGCATCGCTGCCCTTTAAGTTAACTGACGACATTGTTGGCTCCTTTAATGAGTGCCCATACCCAATCGCCTCCCACACAAACAAACCGGACCCACTATTTAATTATGCCAATCAATCGGCCCTTAATTTATTTGAGGTATCCTTAGATGTATTGACAGAGACCCCGTCAAAATATTCAGCGCCGAATGTAGGGCAAGAAGAAAGGCAACGATTGCTTGAGCAAGTTTCAAAGCACGGCTTCATAGATAGGTACCGCGGTATAAGGCAAACTTTCACAGGAAAACGATTTATGATTGAAGATGCGACTGTATGGAATTTGATCGACGAGTATGGCTTATTCCAAGGCCAGGCAGTTATTATTTTTAAGCACGAGGTCATTGGTGAGTAAAAAAAATAGCCCGAAACACGTCTTATTTGCAAGCCTTGCAGGCACAACCATCGAATTTTTTGATTTTTATATTTACGCCAATGCTGCGGTTCTAGTCTTTCCGAGTTTATTTTTCCCAAGCTCAAATCCCACCACAGCGATGCTCCAATCC
>JABMNG010000089.1 GCA_013205275.1 Methylophilales bacterium
GCTAATTTGACTGATGCGAATGTAGACGGGGCATATTTTGAAGGGGCTATTTGTCTGGAGACGGTCAAAGGGCTTCAAACCTTGATAGGTCAATGTAAGCATTGTGGCAAAGAGTGAAAAGTTTTTGTAATAAAAAAGCCCTTATAGTAAGGGCTTTTTTTATTTGAACTTATTCTAGAAATTAGTTAACTGCTGCTTTAAGTGCTGTACCCGCTTTAAAAGTTGGAGCTTTACGTGCAGGTATTTTTAATTCTTTACCTGTTTGAGGGTTACGGCCTATTCGAGCTGCTCTTTTTGAAACTTTAAATGTACCAAAGCCAATTAGAGTAACTGTGTCGCCTTTTTTAAGGGCTTTTGTGATTGCTTCAACGGTTGCATCAACTGCTCTGCCTGCTTCTGCTTTTGTTGAGCTTGTAGTTTTTGCTACCGCTTCAATAAGTTCACCTTTGTTCATGTAATCCTCCAAATAAAAAGATAGTTGCTTTAAATCACCTACTACTATTGCTTGTTACAGTAGGTATGCGTTGACTTTGCCAATATTCTTTTATCTTGTCAATAATAAATTTGGTTTATTCTCTATTTTTCTTAATTTGATTAATGTTACAATAATCAAATGAAAGATAATAAACGAGGAGGATTTAGGGTGGGTGCCGGACGAAAATCTGGCAGTGGTTGCTTTGGCGAGTCAACTAAAGTCATTAGGGTGCCGACTAGCCGAGTCACTGAGATTAACCAATATATAAGGCGACCGCAAGCAGGCAATACAGACATTGTAATGTTGCCTCACCCAACCCCCCAGAAAATTCAGCTAAAATTATTTGATCATAAAGTCCCTGCTGGATTTCCTTCTCCGGCAGACGATCACATTGAAAAATCATTAGATTTAAATGAGTATTTGATTACAAAAAAAGAATCGACTTTTTTTGTAAAGATCAAAGGGGACTCGATGATCGACGCGAGCATTCATGACAATGATATTGTGATTGTGGATCGATCTAAGCAAGCAAAGGTCGGCGATATTATATTGGCTTCTATCGATGGCGAATTTACGATTAAGATCCTCGCCAAGCATTTATCTTTGCCCAGACTATTGCCTGCCAATGAAAAATATCAGCCCATTGTTATTCAAGAGAGCATGCAGTTTGAGATATGGGGAGTGGTTACTGGCGCCGTAAGAAAGTTCTAATCAATGCTAGCACTAGTAGACGTAAACAATTTTTATGTGAGCTGTGAACGATTATTTAATCCAAAATTAATTAATAAGGCAGTTGTAATACTCAGCAACAATGATGGTTGCATTATTTCTCGAAGTGACGAGGCTAAGTTGATTGGCATTAAAATGGGACAGCCACTGTTCAAGGTTAAGGAATTAATCAGGCAGCATAACGTCCAGGTGCTGTCATCAAACTATCCTCTTTATGCCGATTTAAGTTCTAGGGTGATGAGGTTAATATCAGGCTTCACAAATCATCAGGAGGTATATTCAATTGATGAATGTTTTATAAGTTTAGACGAACATAAAGACCCTCGTAATATTGCAATGGTAGTTAAAGAAAAATTATGGGCAGATTTACGAATGCCTGTTTGTGTTGGAATAGGCCCAACAAAAGTACTGGCAAAATTTGGTAATCATTGTGCAAAAAAACAAAAAAAATGGGATGGGGTATTTGCAACATATTTATTATCTGAAGCGTGCTTAAATGAAATGATGGATGTCTTTTCTGTTGGTGAGGTATGGGGGGTCGGAGATAAACTAAAGCAGAAGTTAGAGCTAATAAATATCAAGACTGTATTAGACCTAAAGGGGTCAGATGTCATTTCCATTAAAAATACATTGAATGTGAATGTTGGTCGAATTGTTCATGAGTTAAATGGAATTCATTGCTTTCCACTCGAACAAGTGGCACCTAAAAAGAAGCAAATTATTACATCAAGAAGTTTTGGAAAAACGGTGACTGATTATCCGCAGTTAGTGGAGGCGGTGACCACTTTTGTTGTTAGGGCTACTCTCAAGCTTAGAAGCCAAGACACATTGTGTAGCAAGGTATCGGTATTTATTAGTAGCAGTCCTTTTATCAGAGATTCTAATTATTATCATAACCTCACGACTGTGGGATTAGCCAATCCTACAAGCAATACCGGGCTGATTCTGAAGGGCTCACTAGAAGGATTAAGGTCTATTTATAAAAACAACATCTCTTATGTGAAATGTGGCGTCATTTTATCTGGTCTAATCAATTCAGAAAACAGCCAAGACAATCTATGGCCTGTCGATGACAAAAGAAAAGGAGATCTCGTTTTTGTGATGGATAAAATTAATAATAGATTTAATGGGTCTACTTTACGTTTAGGTACGCAGCCACTTTATCCGACATGGGGAGCGAGGCAATTAAAAAAAAGCCCTTCTTATACAACCTCATGGAAAGAGCTATTGGTAGTAAGTTAATTGGTTGGTTCAATTGGGGTGGAATCCAATTGAATAAATTTATCATTGGCCCCCAAGTAAACAACCCACCCTTGAAAGTATAGGCGGCTGGCTGTTGGGCTCAATTGAATCTTAAATGGAGGGCTTCCACGATGCGTTACCTTGTCCCCGCTTTTTAACTGGTATGTTTTTAAATTGCCTTGTTTATCAGAAGCACAAATGGATTGATCAGCAATGGTCACGAGATGAAAATACGATGACGGCTTTTCAGGGGATTTAGTTTTAAAATGGTTCACAGGTGAGGTTTCAATAGTACAAATAAAATTAGTATTCGAGTCAGCGGCCGACACAATTGAAATATCTGCCTTATTCTGCTGGTCCACATCAGCCATTTCCTTAATTTCAGCAATGGAGCTTACAACCATAGGAGAGGAATTTATATTCTCTAATGGAATATTTGCCTCCTCGACTACCAATGGCATAATTTCTGACCCGTCAGTTGATAGGTAATAATAAATTGAGGATGAGAGAACAGCTAAAAAAGTTAACACAATAAAAATTATATTGTTAGGCAGGCGCTTATTCAAACTGGTTTGACTGGCTTTAGTGTGGAATGAGTTTAACGGGAAGCCTTCTTGGGATGTAATAACTTTATGAATCTTTACGCCCAAAATTTTTGCATAGCGCTTTATTGCTAATTGACGAAAGTAGGGAGTGGCAAAGCCATAATCAAGGTTTTTTTCAATTGACTCAATCTGTGGTACAGACAGCGTTAACATTTGGGCTGCGAGCGCTAGACTTATTTTTTTTCGTTTTCTGGCCCTGAGTAATACAGCTCCATCGCAGTCATAGTTTGGCAGCGCTTTTTTTGTCATAGCACTCGAAATGCAATGACTGAAATGCAGGTTGGCAGAAGCGCCCCTAAGAATAAGCCCACAGGATTGATTGTATTTTCAGAGAAGTGCTCACGCAATATTGAAATACCAGCCGGGTTAGGGGCATTTGCAATCACTGTTAATCCACCCCCGGTAACAGCTCCCGCAACAAGCGCTATTTTAAATTCGTCTGATAACCCCTCGACTAAGGAGCCGAGATAAGTGAGTGCGGCATTATCAGTAAATGCCGTTAAAATAGTGGCACCAAAATAGACGGTATTTGAATTCATAGACATTAGGGTAGGCTCCAGCCACCATTGTTGAACGCCGCCCAAGACAACTAAGCCAGCCAAGAAGAAAGCAACCAATAAAGCCTCGTTAAGAATTAGGGGATTTTGGTAGTGCTTATACGCCGTCGTGTAGCCTAGGAAGAATAAAAATAGACCCATAAAAATAGCTGGGTGATGAGCAAAAATAACGACATTCACAAGAAAAAATAAATGCATCAAAATGACAGGCAAAGGAATGACCAAGGTATCTTGATCCTCTTTAATGGTAATTTTTTTAAAACTATCCTTGAATATAAGTACCACCAAGATAGCATTAACGAAGACCGCTATTGCGCTGCGCCATCCAAAGTTGGTTATCATGAACCATATATCCCAGTCCCACGTTGCACTCACCATAAGAACAGGTGGGGCAGCATAAGGGGTCAGCGTTCCGCCGATTGAAATATTTACAAAAAGAACACCTAATGTTGCATATTTAAATTTATTGCTCATGTTCTTACCGAAGTAATTTTGACCCAACAGCATGGCGGCTAGAGTCATGGCTGCAGGCTCGGTAATAAATGAACCCATTAATGGTACCAAGGTTAGCAATAGAAAATAAATGGCCATTTCCTTGTTGATGGGCATCCAATTTGCGAATAAGAGCACAATAGATCTTGATAGCTGCAGAATAGGTTTTGTTGCTGCAATGACCATGATGACAAAAACAAACATAGGTTCGGTGAAGTTTCTTGACTCGACGTAGCCCACCGCAGACTCTTTACCTTCTATGCCAAACATAAACAAGATGAGAATCATTGCCCAGAAGCCAAATACAATTTCTACTTCGCCCAGCAAATGAAGGATGCCTGAGTATCTAGGGTTGATTCTTGCTAGATGTTCAAATTTTTTGGTTGAAAAGGTGTGGATGATTGCAACCAAAAATAAGATTGCGCCTATCATGTTAACGAACGAGGTATCTAGCATGTTTAATAATTTTTCTAGTTAAGATTAGTAATGCACTTATTCTAACATTGTGCACGAAGACCCTAAACATTTTTTTGGAGTCTGATAAGATGAAATATTTAATCAATCATATACTTAATTAAATTATTTATTAATGAGACCACTCTCCGAAAATGATTCAAAAAGATTATTGGGACTTTATCAACAAGGCCTTTATGAGTCAGCGGTCAATGAATCAAGAAGGTTAATTCGCAATCATCCGAACGAATTAATTCTTCACAATATCCTTGGGCTTTCTTTGGAGGGCCAAGGCTTGTTGCAATTGGCTGCTGATGCCTATCAAGACGCCTTAAAAATTAATCCAGCCATCCCAGAACTTCAATTTAACTTAGGCGCCATGCTATACGCTTTAAACCTTTGGGATAAAGCCATCTATCATTATCAAAAAGCGACAGCATTGAATCCTAATTTTACGGAAGCTTTTTTTAATCTAGGAATAACCTACCAGAGCCAAGGAAATTTTATTAAAGCTATTGAGTCCTATGAGCGAACCCTGATGATTCAGCCTGGATTTTATGAGGCTATTGGGAATATTGGTACCATTATGCAACTTCAGGGTAACCTTGATACAGCCATTGAGTATTTTGAAAGAGCCTTAAAGATTCATCAAGATGCAAGAGGCCACTATAACTTAGCCGGCGCTTTAAGAAACCAAGGAAATTTGGTGCTTGCAATTGACCACTATAAAAAAGCCATTGAGAAAGGAGCTCACGAGCCAGAATTCTATTCTGATTTAGGAGATGCGCTTTGGCATGATGGCCAGATTAAGGAGGCCAATCAA
>JABMNG010000090.1 GCA_013205275.1 Methylophilales bacterium
GACCAAAACATAACACTGAAAACGATAATGCCGATTATAGTCACAACCCATAAAGTAAGCATATGCATGTCATAGATCTCATGACTGATTGGGGTAACCCCCTGCGTCATATTCAATCCCCAATCTGCGATTGCGGCAAAAGGCATGAGAAGCAGTGCTAATATAATTTTATGGAAACTTGATTTCAATTTTGAGTTACCTTTCATTTAATGAATTATCAATTTTAGGTCTAAATAAAAAATTTTTGAAATACTAACAGGTAGATTTAAAAAATTCAATTTCTTAGTTCAATAATGTAACAACTTTGTATCAACTGGACAAGTCTTTTAGGTACTTCTTCTTAATAATCTAGCTAATTTTTTTCTGTCTCTTTCGTTAACCTTCTGTCCTAAATATATTTTTTTAATTCCCTCTCCTAAAAATATTTTTGTAGGTTGGGAAAGGGTCATAGGTTTTACAGAAAATTTTATCCATTCACGATCATAACTGTATGTTAATTTTTTCTTACGATTAACGAATGTCACATCAATACTGTGAGGAGTTATTAGTATCTCTTCATAATAAGTACCCTTCAATGAGCTTATATATAATGCGTAACCCAAAAAAGCTACTTCTGTTGCGTAAAATGGAATGGCTAGATAGAGATTTATAGTGCTAAGAATTATGGCAATAAATAAAATAAAAAAAGTAAATATAAAGTAAATTTTTTTTAGTTGGCCCCATGGCATAGGTGGGTTGGGTCGAATTATAATCTGGTGTAACTCTTCGGTTAAAAGTTTATGTTCAATCATATATAATTATATTTTTAGAGGTATTTAATGGTGCCGGGAGCGAGAATCGAACTCGCACGCTGTTGCCAGCGCGGGATTTTGAGTCCCGTGCGTCTACCAGTTCCGCCATCCCGGCTTTACAGAGCGACCATTATAGCAACCAAAGGACAGAATGAGAATTGATGATTTCGATTATGAGTTACCCGAGCGGCTTATCGCTCAATTTCCCCCTAAAGAAAGGGGTGATAGCAAGTTACTAATTATTAATCCAATATTAAAATTAATTCAGGGGGATAAATTTAGAAATTTTCTTAAACATATTAATCCTGATGATTTAATAATCTTTAATGATACAAAGGTGTTAAAAGCCCGATTGTTTGGAAGAAAAGATACAGGAGGAAAAATTGAAATTCTGGTAGAGCGAATTATTAATGATAAAAATGCTTTAGCTATGATTCGTTCCTCAAAAAAGATTACTGAAAAAAATATCATTCAATTATCCAATGAAATTACTATTAATATTAATGGGCGAGAAAGTAATTTATACAAAATCCAATTAAACACCGGATCTTTTTACGAGGTTTTAGAAAGTCTTGGGCATATACCTCTTCCACCTTATATAAATCGCGAAGATAGTGTTGATGACGAAAATCGTTACCAAACAATATTTGCGAGAGAATCCGGAGCTGTTGCTGCGCCAACTGCAGGCCTCCATTTCTCGGAAAAAGACTTTGAAAGTTTAAAGGTCAGGAATATTAACCACACCTTCATCACCCTTCATGTTGGGTCTGGAACATTTCAGCCTATAAAAGTTGACGACCTGGAACATCATGTTATGCATAAGGAGCTTTATTTCATTAGTGAGAAAACAAAAGAACTCATTATGATGACAAAAAAGAAAGGGGGTCGTGTGATTGCAATAGGTACTACCGTATTAAGGGCCCTAGAAAGTGCTTTTGATAACAATACTATTCGTGTGGGGCATCAAGAAACTAAAATTTTTATTAAGCCGGGGTATAAATTTAAAGTAGTTGATGCATTATTTACTAACTTTCATTTACCTAGAAGCACTCTGCTCATGTTAGTTTCTGCTTTTGCTGGCTATGAATTCACAAAAAAAATCTACGACCATGCTATATTAAATCAGTATCGTTTCTTCAGTTATGGCGATGCCATGTTTATTGAACAAAAAACAGAATAAAATAGTCCATTCATTTATATCCATTTAATATTAAAAAGCTAAAATTATGTTATTTAAAAAAATTACCTGCAGCCTCATATTTATCTTCTCAATCAATCTCTCATTGGGCGCTGAAATTAATAAGGACGCTGAGCTAATATTTAAAATTACCTTGGCAAAACCTCCAACCTCAATGCCACAAACCGTCGCCTATATCCCGGTTGAGAAAAAATATTATATCGCTGATGGTGGTCTAGCTCCGATGGGCTCAGCATATGAGGCTCCCATTTCAAAATCATTAATTCATACATATGATGCAAATGGTATACACATTGAATCAACTCGCGCAGGCTTTGATAACAGGTCAATCTACTTCAATGAGAAAACATCAAGACTCGAAACGATTACCTATAATGTCTCAAGCGCTGCAGGCTTTGCGCCTATGACAGGTATATTTTCCCTTAAATTAAACGAACAAGGTTTATTGACCGGAAAATCTGATGCAATTTCAAACTTTACTCCAGCATTTGGTAGCGCTTCAACAATGCCATCATATAATTCCAAAGAAAATATTTATTATGCAAAGCAAGATAAATCAAACTCTGTTTATGCTATTAATGCCGAAAATTATCAGCTCATCTCCGATATAAAGCTAGACTATGAAACACCAAAAGTTCAAGCTGATGATGTTGCGGAAAATTTCATAGCATTTACAGGAAGAGCTGGGGAAGAGTTTATTTTATTAGATGTGGATCATAAACGATTTTTGGTTTATGACATAAAGGGCAGCTATAAGGGCGCAAGTAATTTACCAGGAAGCCTAAAACTGAGAGCAAAAAATCATTTTAATGGATTGGGTTACACGCTCAATGGATATTATTTCCTATACATAGAGTCTGAGGGTGAGTTTGGAACCTTCTATGCTTACAAAGTATTAAGTTAACATCCTTGTAATTTATTAATGATGGAATTAAAGAGGATAAACTCCGCTTCATTATCTTTTCTGTGCTTATATTCTAACTTTCCCTCGGTTAATGTTTTCTCGCTTATGGTTATCCGGTGAGGTATTCCCAATAATTCTGACTCACTAAACATAACTCCTGGCCGCAATCCCCTATCGTCAAGCAATACATCGAAGCCATTTTTAATTAGCAGTTGATATAAATCGTTTGTCATTTTTTTGACATCCACACTTTTATCATAACCAATCGGGGTTAATATCACCTCAAATGGGGCAATAGATTCAGGAAAAATAATCCCTTTTTCATCGTGCTGTTGTTCAATTGCTGCAGCGACTATTCTCGAAACACCAATACCATAACAACCCATTATTATAGGTTTCGATTGGCCTAGCTCGTCAAGAAATTCTGCTTTCATGGCTTCAGAATACTTTGTTCCGAGCTGAAAAATATGGCCAACCTCAATACCTCTGCATGTCTTAAATTTATCTTTATCAGGATGATTCTTCGCGACTTCAATGTTGGCTGCATAGTCACTATTTTCATCATATACAATTTCGTCTTCACCTGAGTCTGCTAAAACATGGAACTCATGCGAACCATCTCCACCAATCGCACCGTTATCTGCCTGAACCGCCCTAAATTTCAATCCAATTCTGTCAAATATTCTAGAATAGGTTTGATGCATTTTTTCATAAGTCTCTTTTAAAGACTCGTGGTTTGAATGAAAGGAATAAGAGTCCTTCATTAAAAACTCTCTAGCCCTCATCACTCCAAATCTTGGCCGAATCTCATCGCGGAATTTCATTTGTATTTGGTAAAAATTAATTGGTAATTGCCTGTAACTATTAATTTCATTCCGAACGATATCGGTGATGACCTCCTCGTGAGTAGGGCCAAAACAAAATGAGCGGTCATGTCTGTCATTAATTTTTAGCATCTGCGGACCAAATACATCCCATCTTCCTGTTTCTTCCCATAAATCAGAAGGTTGTATAGCAGGCATCAATAATTCAATAGCTCCAGCTTTGTTCATCTCGTCTCGAATAATAGATTCTATTTTTCTTAATACGCGCAATCCAATTGGCATCCAATTGTATAGTCCAGACCCTAAACGTCTGATGAGCCCTGCTCTGATCATTAATTGATGGCTAATCAGCTCTGCTTCGGCAGGTGCCTCTTTAAGGGTTGAGATGTAAAAATTAGATGCTTTCATTTATTTATTTTTATCCGGTTATCTTCGTTAATAATTGTTGAATATCTTGCCACAACTTCTTCTTACTCTCTGAGTTATTGAGCATTTCTTCAAGCGAAGAAGAAACGAATACATTTTCATTATTTATTTTATCTAGAAATTCTGACTCTCTACCGAGCACAAAAAGGTAATCATATTCTAATGATTTCTGAACATCTTTCATTTTAATATAGTCCAGACTTAATGATAGCCTTAATGACTCATTAATTGACTGGCCATGCAAATACAATGCAATGTTTTTAAACAAATCCCGCTCATTGTCAGGTAAAGTTAGTGTTGACTCACCAATAAATAGAATTCTGAATCTGGTTAGATTTAGAGTATAAGAATGGTAGATTTTTTTAGGTTTTATCGCTTTTTGCTTTAAAAGCCACATTGGCTCAAAGCCTAATTCCTCCAAAATCATTGAACTCTCGAGTCTATTAGTCAAACGTATACCCCATTAATAATCCATCCTCTTTTCCATTTTCTTTTTGATAGTAGTTATGTCTAATACCGACCTCATTAAACCCATTTTTTTCGTAAAGCTTTATCGCATTGACATTAGAGGCTCTCACCTCAAGAAATATATTCGAAATATTCTTCTCGCTGCAGAGGGAAATTAGATTCTTAAGAAGTAAATTTCCCCTACCTATGCCTTGTTTTTCTTTTGCAATCGTTATATTTAAAATTTCACATTGATCTATGGCAATAATGGCGACGTAATAACCGAATATTTTTTTATTCTCTAAAAAAACTTTAAAAATATTTTTTGCTTTAATAGCTTCGTCAAAACTCTTTATTGACCATGGGGAAAAATGTGCGTTTTTTTCGATCATTACTATCTCATTTAATTGAGCTAGCTGTGCATCACCACTTTTAATTTCCGAATGACCCATTATTAGATGATCGCCAAAAATTTATGAATTTCGCTCAAGAATAGTTTGTGCAACCTTATTTCTAATATAAATTGGATGAGCATCCATCAAATCGAAGCCTTTCTTCATTCTAGGTAATGCCAATTTAGCAATAGCTTCAGCTAATGAATACTCTTTTTCAACAACAGTAAGATTAATATGGCTATATTTCTCACTCAGTTGATTTTTATACATTGAAACTCCAGATCCAATTATTGTTGCAGCCTTTATGTTAATGTCAGGCAGAGCATCTGGATCATACAGCCCAGGCTCACTTAGCGTAATAAGACCTCCTTTATTAACCTCATATGCTCCGATATAAAGCTGGCTCATTCTTGCATCGATACATGAAATGCAGTGTTTATTATCCTCTAGTGTTGCCAATGCCTCTAGTGTATTAACACCCTCAATCGGTATATTAAGGCTATAGGCAATTCCATATGCAATGCCAGAGGCCACCCTAACGCCAGTAAATGAACCAGGGCCTGCACCAAATGCCACGCCCTCTAAATCAGAAAAGCCTATTGATAGGCGGCTCATCATTATTTTAATTTCAGGAAGAATTTTTTCAGAATTTATTTTTCCCGCTGGATATTCTGCGACTTCAATTGCATCATTTATATGAATTGCAATAGAGAAGATTTGGCCCGAGGTGTCTATGGAAAGTAATTTCATTTAAATATTATAATCTGTTTAAAAAATCAATCACTTCATTTTCATCACGAGTTCTTTTAAAGGGCGGCAAACTTTTCCATATTTTTTTTCCATAAGGTTTATTAATAATCCTCATATCGCAAATTACCAGTACGCCCTTATCAAACTCATCTCTTATTAATCGCCCTGCACCCTGCTTTAGAGTAATAATAGCCTGAGGTAGTTGTAAGCTCATAAAAGGATTTCCTCCTTGGGCTTTTAGCATATTAATTTTCGACTCAAACACAGGGTCACCTGGGGACTGGAAGGGAAGCTTATCTATAATAACTAATGACAAAGCAGAGCCTCGAACGTCAATTCCCTCCCAAAAACTTAACGAGCCTACCAATACTGCATTTCCATGAGTTTTAAATTGATCTAACAACATATTTTTAGCTGCGTGCCCTTGAGTTAATACTGGAAACATAATTGATTTTTTTTCAAATTCATCTTTAAGAAAGGAGGTAATTTCATTCATGGACTTGAGGCTCGTTGAAAGAATAAATGTTCTACCTTTAGCTGCCTGAATTAAAGGGACAATCTTCTTAATTAGAGCTAAATTAAACATCTCTGTATTTGGTTCTGGCATATCTTCTGGAACATAAAGACATGCATTATCATTGTAGTTATAGGGGCTTTCAAGCTGTAATGTTTTAGCTTTTTCTAACCCCATAATTTCTTGAAAATGTTGAAAGCTCTGATTTGCAGCTAATGTGGCCGATGTAAAAATCCAAGCACCTTTATTCTTATCCTGTAGTTTTTTAAAGTGCTCAGAAATAGATATCGGTGTTATATTAAATTGAATTGATTTTGCATAAATATCTAGCCAATAAACGTAATCCTCACTACTGCTCTTATTTTTCCATACCAGAGCGATCCGTAATAATGACTTAATCCTCTCATACAGCCTTACCATCTCCGGGCTTTGCTCCTTATGAACATCTATGAAGTCACTTAGATTATTGATCTCACCACAGACCTCATCTAATTTCTGGGTAAATAACACTTCATTTGGTATCTTACTGAAAGCAATGCGATCATTACCGGCCCCCAGAAGATTTCTTAACTCAGTCATAAACATTAAAATATTTTTGCAATGTATATTTAATTTATCTAAATTTTTGGAAATATTTTTTGCGGCTAATTGAATGTCTTGAATTAAATTTACTATCTGTGAAGTTGAAAAATTTTCACCAAAAAAAATGGTTGCAACATTCGGTATCTGATGTGCTTCATCGAATATTACAGTGTCTGCAGCAGGTAATATTTCAGAGATGTCCTCATCTTTTAAAATAAAATCTGCAAAAAATAAATGGTGATTTACAATTAAAACCTCAGCTAATAGAGCTTCTTTTCTAGCTTTAATTAGAAAGCATGACTTAGCAAACTCACAGTTTTGCCCCAAGCAATTTTCCTTGGTTGAAGTAACAAAAGGCCATATTGTCGAGTTTTCAGGAATATCATTTATCTCAGAAACCTCTCCTGTACTAGAGTGATCTGAAAAGCTTTTAATCTTATTAATAAATGAAGCGTCATCCTGATTAAAAAATTGACCCTCAATAAGTGAGTTCTCCATTCTTAACTGACAAATATAATTAGACCTTCCTTTAAGTATATTAATTTTTACTGGAATTTTTAAAGCATCTCTTATCTTTGGAATGTCTTTTAAAAATAATTGATCCTGAAGGTTTTTTGTTGCGGTCGATATCACTACTTTTCCACCATTTAACAATGCTGGGACTAAGTAAGAAAAAGTTTTTCCTACCCCTGTCCCCGCCTCAACAATCAGTGAGTCTTTTTCCTGAATCGCCACATTGACGGCTTTTGACATCTGTAACTGATCAGTTCTTTTACGGTAATCTGGTATAACTTCACTCAAGCTACCATGTTCGCTAAAAATTTCATCGATTACTGAATCATTCTTCATTTCTTTAGCTTGCCATCAATATGGCCGAGTGATCTTTCTGGATCAATCAGATCCCTTATTCTTTTTTTGATTTCAGTAATTTCAATAAATTTTCCTTCATCGTGCCTAAGAAAGATTGCTTGATCATCACAAAATATCTCAAAATTTCCATCCTCGCCAGGAACTAAACTCACTGACTTTATGTCATTTACATAAGTGTTGATAATCTCTTGCGCCATCCATGCTGCACGCATAAGCCAACCGCATTTGATACAGAATTTAATGGTGATAATATATTTTTTAGTCATTCGGGTTATTTCCAATTTAATAAGCCATGAATATAAGGTATATTCTGATTAATTATTTAATTACATTTGAAAGAGTCTACATGCGATCTAAATTTGAAAAAATAAGCCTTATATTTGCAGGTTGCCTAATTGGCCTTCTAATCAGTATCAATTTACCAGTATTTGCTGACAAAACAAAGGCATCTAACCTCCCTATCGACGAGCTAAGAACTTTTGCAGAAGTATTTGGTAAAGTTAAATCCGACTATGTAGAAGAAATTGAAGATAAAAAACTTATTAACGAAGCGCTTAATGGAATGTTATCTGGATTAGATCCACATTCTACATTTTTAGACCTAGATCACTTCAAAGATTTACAACAAGGAACATCTGGAGAGTTTGGGGGATTAGGTATTGAGGTAGGAATGGAAGATGGCTTTGTAAAAGTAATATCCCCGATTGAGGATACCCCAGCATATAAAGCTGGAATAAAGAGTGGGGACCTTATTATTAAATTAGATGAAACTTCAGTTAAAGGGCTGTCACTCAATGAGGCGGTAAAATTAATGCGAGGTAAGCCTGGAACATCTATAAAACTTCAAATTCTTAGAAAGGGCAATGATGCGCCTCTTACATTAACGGTTAATCGAGCGCAAATCATGACAAAAAGTGTGAAATCAAAGTTAATTGAACCTAACTACGCTTATATAAGAGTCACGCAATTTCAAGAAAGAACGGGTGAAGATCTTGCTGAGGCAATTATTAAACTCCGAAAAGAAAATAAATTTGCATTAAATGGAATTGTTCTTGATATGCGAAATAATCCTGGCGGCCTATTAAACTCTGCTGTTGCGGTGTCGGCAGCCTTTTTAAAGGATGATCAATTGGTGGTTTACACAGAGGGCAGAACAGCAGACTCCAAAATGAGTCTCACCACTGCTCCAGAGAATTTTATTCGAGACAATCCTAGAAAAAATAATTACATAAAAACTCTTCCTAAAGATATTCAGGATACGCCATTAGTAGTTTTAGTAAATAACGGGTCAGCATCTGCATCAGAAATTGTTGCCGGAGCCCTGCAAGACCATAAAAGGGCATTAATTGTAGGTACCCGAAGTTTTGGCAAAGGTTCTGTTCAAACAATATTGCCGATGAATAATGGAACAGCTATTAAATTAACAACAGCAAGATACTTCACGCCGAACGGCCGGTCAATTCAGAACAAAGGTATTGACCCTGATATTATCGTTGAAGATGGCAGCGAATTTCTAGCAGTTAGGGAGGCTGATCTATCAAACACTCTTTCTAACCCGCAGGACAAAATAAAAGATACCAAAAAACCAGGTGAAGATAAAGCAACCAACCCAGCAACCAGTGACGGTGGCGCTGCCTTAAAGGACTTTAAACCTATAGAGTTTGGCACAAAAGATGATAAACAATTTAACGAAGCGCTCAATATTCTCAAAGGAATAGATCTACACCAAAAGAATTAACCTGGAACTTATGAATTCAATATACTTTTTCATTGGACAAGGTAGAATTAATTTCTTTAAATAGACCCCATAAACTAATTAAAATTTATGATTGACCGGATACTCATTGAATTAGATAAAGGGCTAAAGATACTGAGTACCACTCCCAATAAAAATCGAAAAAGGCCTGATGAAGGTCTTTCTGAAGCAACATCACTAAGCCTTGAAGACAAAGAGAATCATGCAAAGTATATGCGCGTGAATCATTCTGGTGAGATTTGTGCACAAGGCCTTTATCGCGGGCAACTTTTTTTTAATAAAAATAAAGAGATTGAATCAAAATTGAAAGAGGCTGCAAGCGAAGAAGTTGATCACCTTGCCTGGTGTGAATCAAGAATAAATGAATTAAATGGATCTACAAGTAAATTAAACCCATTACTATATATAGGATCCTTTGGTATTGGAGCGATTGCGAGTATCGTTGACGAAAAATATAACCTTGGATTTCTTTCAGAAACCGAAGCTCAAGTTGCATTACACTTAGACTCACATATTAAAAAAATTAATCCGGCCGATAAAAAAACATTAAAAATAATTCAATCTATGAAAGAAGATGAAGAAAATCATAAAGAGTCTGCTATAAAGATGGGGGGTGTTGAATTGCCCAATTTAATAAAAAAAATCATGGGCGCAGCATCAAAAATAATGACCACAACCACTTACAGAGTATAAAAATGCAAAAATTTAAAGATATGCTTGAAACGTTAGAAGATGCCTCTGATGTAAAAAAAATAATAATAACTAGTGTAAGCGGTGAGGAAGTTGGTGTTATTGAAAATAAACCAGGGAGCCTCGGATCAATAAAGCTTTATCATCACTTATTTTTAACTTTTGGAGAGTTGAGTATTGATGCAGCATTAGAGGGTCTGGATTTGTATTCAGAACATATGGAGGATGCTCAGAATTCCCCTGGTAAACATCCAAATGTTGATCGTCTTTTGGATATTATCGAAACTGAAGAGGCCTTAAAAATTGAGATTATTAAATAATTAATTTCTACTCGCTATAATTTCAAAATCATGAGTAATGGCAACAGACTTGCTAAGCATAATTGTGGCGGAACAGTATTTTTCTGCAGATAATTTAATTGCTCTATCAACAACTGACTCATCCAAGTTATCCCCTTTAACAATGAAGTGAATATGTATTTTTGTAAAAACTTTTGGGATGCTTTCTGAGCGGTCAGCGGAGACTAATGCTTCGCAACCTTCAATTTTCTGCCTCGACTTCTTTAAGATAGTTACCACATCAAACGAAGTGCATCCTCCCATCCCTATAAGCATTAACTCCATTGGACGCATGCCCTTATTTTTTCCACCAACATCTTCGGGCCCATCCATCCTAACCTCATGATTTGATTCAGATTTTCCAACAAAATTTACATTATCAATCCAGCTTACATTTACCTTCACTTATTGAATTCCTAATAATTGAACGTCAAATATTAAATCAGCATTAGCAGGAATAACCCCTCCCGCACCTCGGCTACCGTAGCCCATTTCCGAAGGAATAGTAATTAGTCGATGACCTCCGACTTTCATACCATCTACACCTTCATCCCAACCTTTAATAACTTGTCCCACACCCAATATAAATACGAAAGGTTCTTGGCGATCAACAGAGCTATCAAATTTCTTGCCCTTACCATCTTTTGAACTAGAATCATAAAGCCACCCAGTATAATGAACGGTAACTGACAAGCCTTTTTCCGCTTCGCGCCCATCTCCCAATTTAATATCATTTTTTACTAGTGTTGTAATTTGTTTTTCCATTTTTTTAGTTCCCTCTAAATTAATCTCAATTGCATAACTAGTACTTATTACGAACAACATCATTAAGCTCATTAAAAGTATCTTTAACATATTAAATAACCCTTCAGATTTTTAAAGTAAGGTCTCAATCAATGCTTCTTGAAGTTTTTGAGACTCATTTGCCTTTTTTCCGTTCATCATAAAGATAAAAATATTCATCTCTTTATCTTTATTTAGAAAAAATCCTGCTATTGCACTTACGTTATTCATTGAGCCCGTTTTGAAATGTCCATTCATCTTCATAGATGAACTTCTCATTCTTTTTTTTAATGTTCCATCAATTCCCGCTATTGGAAATGACGAAATCATTTCAGGCATCATTGGATCATAATATATATTTTTAAGAATCATTAAAAATTGTTTTACACTTATCTTTATATTTCGTGATAGTCCGGCACCATTATCAATAAATAGTCCATCGGCATCTAAACCATGAGTTAATAGCCAATTATTGATATAGGAATTCACCATTTCTTCTCTAGGTTGAATTAAGTATTTTTCGGCAACAATAGTAAGCATTAAATTTCTTGCCATTAAATTTAAACTGTATTTATTTGTATCTCTAATAAGGCTGCTGAGCGGATCAGAATAATGACTCGCTAATAACTTTCTATTTTTTTCTGCTGATGTATCAGAAATAACTTTATAGTCACCGTCGAACCACCCACCATTTTCTATCCATTTCTGTTTGAAGATTTGATAAAAATAATATTGAGAATCTAACATTGCTAAATCAATTTCCTTAGCTCCACATTTCTGACTCAATTTTCCAGAGAAATTTAAATTAGTTATTTTTGTTTCGTACCTTAGATCTTCTAACCAATTATGACAGCTATCCATCGTTGCATTAATATTGTTATTGATATTAAGTGACTTAATACTAGGGTCTGCCTCTATTGTTACCTCTCCATTCTTATTTTCAAATTTGAAGTTAATCGTGTTGCTCTGTATGGAAATTGCATTTGGTAAAACGTTATAAGCTCTCATTGGCTCGTTATCAAAAAAAGATCCATTTGCTGTAAGTCCAAAGTAACTCGAATCGAAAATCAAATCACCCTCAATTATCTTTATTCCTTTGTTCTGTATAGCCCTAATCATTGCTTCTAAATTTTCAACAGAAAA
>JABMNG010000091.1 GCA_013205275.1 Methylophilales bacterium
ATCGATACCTTTAATTGGTCAATATTGTCTTGTTTTGATAGGTTTACTGAAATTACTGCATCTAGTGGAGAGTTCTGAGCTGAGTTTAACTTAATTTTTCCAAATTGGAGTGCGTTTACCTCCATATTTACAATCATTAATAAGCTTATTAATAAAAAATTTATATATTTCAAAATGTACTGTCATCCTTGTCAATTAAAATACGTAGCATTCTCCTTAGCGGTTCTGCTGCCCCCCAGAGTAACTGATCTCCTACTGTAAATGCAGATATCATATTATCCTCTAACGCTAACTTTCTTATTCTTCCAATTGCAATATTTAAGGTTCCAGATACCGCAGAAGGACTTAAATTATGTATGCTTGACTCTTTATCGTTGGGTATTAAAGTAACCCATTGATTACTAGATTTTATTAAATCATTAATTTCATCTACTTCATAATTTTTTTTCAATTTTATAGTTAATGCCTGGCTATGTGATCGCATTGAGCCAATTCTAGTGCACAGACCATCCACACGGATTGATTTGTATTCACCAATTAATATTTTATTTGTTTCTGACTGCCCTTTCCATTCTTCCTTACTAATTCCATTGCCAAGATCTTGATCTATCCATGGAATTAAACTTCCCGCTAAGGGGACGTGAAAATTATCGCGCGTAAAATCAGCAGAATGCATTTTATCTAAAACTGCATAATCAATATCAAGAATATTAAAATTGGGTTTGTTTATCTCTGATTCAGCTGAGTCGTAAAGCTGACCCATCTGTACCAACAGCTCTCGCATATTGTTAGCTCCGGCTCCGCTTGCAGCCTGATATGTCATACTTGAAACCCACTCCACCGCCCCCTCTTTGATCAAGCCATGAATTGCGAGGAGCATTAAAGACACCGTGCAGTTCCCACCTACCCAGGTTTTATTGCCAAATTTTAAACTACTTTTAATTTTTGATTCGTTGATTGGGTCGAGAATAATGATTGCCTCGTCACTCATTCTCAGTGTTGATGCTGCATCAATCCAATGTCCACTCCATTCTATTTCCTTTAACAAGGGATAAACTTTTTGAGTGTAATCACCTCCCTGGCAGGAAATAATAATGTCCATCTTGGCTAAATCCTCGATGGAATATGCGTCTAGCAAAATAGGTTCTGCGTTAATAATACCAGGAGCTTTTTGACCAGTTTGTGATGTTGTAAAAAAGGATGTGTTGATATACTTAAAATCTTCCTCTTCATTCATTCTGTTTATCAAAACAGAGCCCACCATACCCCTCCAACCTACAATACCAACTTTTTTCATTGATTAACCCTCCAACCTTTCAACGACAGCATTGCCCATTTTTTCACATCCAACCAATATAGTTCCATTAGAATAAATATCAGCGGTACGAAATCCATCCTGTAAGACTTTTTTAACCGCACCCTCAATCGCATCAAACTTTTTTTGGTCATCAAAAGTATATTTAAACATCATTGCTAACGATAGGATTGTTGCAAGAGGATTAGCCTGATCTTTACCTGCAATATCAGGAGCTGAGCCATGGCTGGGCTCATACATTCCTTTACTATTTTCATCTAATGAAGCTGAAGGTAGCATTCCAATTGAGCCTGTTAACATAGAAGCCTCATCAGACAATATGTCGCCAAATATATTTCCAGTAACCATAACATCGAATTGCTTTGGATTTCTTATCAGTTGCATGGCTGCATTATCAACATACATATGAGAAAGTTGAACTTCAGGATACTCATTTGATACCTCTGTCATTACCTCACGCCATAGCTCAGTGGTTTCAAGAACATTAGCTTTGTCAATTGAGCATAGCCTCTTTGATCTTTTCATTGCAGATAAAAATGCAACGTGAGCAATCCTTCTTATCTCGGATTCGGAATAACGCATTGTATTTATTCCCTCGCGCTCGCCCTTTTCATTTTTATTTATACCTCTTGGCTGCCCAAAGTAAATATCGCCAGTCAGCTCTCTAACAATCATAATGTCTAGGTTAGTTACGATTTCAGGTTTAAGGCTTGATGAATGAACTAGCTCAGGAAACATAATTGCGGGACGAAGGTTTGCGAATAAATTTAATTCTTGTCGAATTCTCAAAAGCCCCCTTTCTGGACGAAATTCTCGAGGTAATTTATCGTACTTCCAGTCTCCAACAGCGCCCAATAAAACTGCATCAGCCTCTAAAGCTAATTTTAATGTGGCCTCTGGGAGGGGGTCATTGAATAAATCATATGCTGCACCACCAATAGGGGAATAACTAATTGCATCATTTAATCCAAAAAAATCTAAGACCTTAATAGCCTGTTTCATAATTTCAGGACCAATTCCATCTCCGGGAAGAACCGCTATTTTCATTTTATACTCACCTAATTAACCATGGAAATTGAGCTTGATAAACTTTCTCAAACTCTAAAATTTTATTTTTATCTTTAAGGGTCAATCCAATGTCATCAAGTCCATCAATTAAGCAATTTTTTTTAAAT
>JABMNG010000092.1 GCA_013205275.1 Methylophilales bacterium
AAAATTAATCTAAGAAATCTTTTTCTATGACTATAATTATTAAGGATAAAAATGACAGTAAGATGACAAAGTTGGTTATCTATTACGGGAATTCAATTGTCGACAGAAGAAATGAAATATTTTCAGTGTTAGTGGAAACTGAGGTTAATTGTAAAGCAGAAGAAATGACAGATCTAACTATGAGGGTATATGAGGAGTTTGATTTAAAAGGTGAGACTTATCCTTTACCAAAGAGCGCCATTCCAAGCGCCTTCAAGGTTAACCCTAATACGCCCAATTATTTTTTATTTGATGCGCTCTGTAATTATTAAGCCTTTAGTTTGAGCCCATGTGACTAATAAATACATGATAAAATTCAATTATGGCAATCGTAAAATATCTCATTATTTTTTCATTAATTTTTTCTTCCCAACTTATGGCTACTGAAGAACCTGAATTCACACTAATTCTTAAAGATAATCATTTCGAAATAAGGGAGTATGCCCCAAGGATCATGGCACAAGTCAGTACCAGTGGTGATTTTGATGAGGCGTCTAGTGGGGGATTCAAAGTCCTTGCTGATTATATATTTGGTGAAAATATCATCAAGGATCGGGCAGAAAAAATATCCATGACAGCCCCTGTCTTAGCAGAAAAAAATAATAATGAATGGCTCATCTCATTTGTTATGCAAAGAAAATATTCGATGGAAACCCTTCCTAAACCAATAAGCTTAGATGTTAGGTTGACAGAGGCCCCTAAAGAAAAGTTTGCGGTTATTGTATTTTCTGGTTTAGTCCGAGAGTCAAACTACAATGAAAAATTTCAACTATTAAATGAGTTTATAAAAGATAAAGGACTTATTTCCTTAGAAGTATTGCAGGTGGCTAGATACAATCCCCCCTGGACCCTGCCATTTTTTAGGCGGAATGAACTGTTAATTAAAATACAATAGAAAGTAGTTAAGTACATACTAATTATTACGCTTTAATCTGCCATTATGAATAAATTACATCAACTTTATACTTATATTCTGCGTTTAGCCTCACATGCTAAAGCCAGTTACTATCTTTTTATATTGAGCTTTACAGAATCTTCATTCTTTCCGATTCCTCCTGATGTAATGTTGGCTCCTATGTGCCTAGCAAAACCGTCTAAAGCATGGAAGTTCGCCTTCATAACGACAATAGGCTCTGTGTTGGGTGGAGTCCTAGGTTATATCATAGGTAAATTTTCATTTGACTATATTGAACCCTTCATACAAAAGATGGGCTATATGATGGCTTACCAAAATTCTGTTCATTGGTTTAATGAATGGGGATTCTGGGCAATCTTGATTGCGGGATTTTCCCCCATCCCTTATAAAGTCTTTACTATTGCTGCAGGTGCACTCAATATGGCATTTTTACCATTTATAATAGGCTCGGCTCTTGGGCGGGGCGCTAGATTTTATTTGGTGGCTCTCTTGGTAAAATTATTTGGTGAGAAAATTGATTATATTCTTAAAAAATACATGGATAGAATTGGCTGGGGCATAGTTATTATTATTGCCTTACTATTCCACTTTAAATAACATTTATTTGCGAGATTAGAGGCCTCATAAACCTTTATTTTGCACTAAAAATTCAAGTGGCTCTCTAAATCACTGAAATAAAACAGTTTTTATGTATGTTTGACATAATTTCGTAACAACTCTCCCTTATGATGCTTCCTCTGACCAAAAGTCAGAGTTTATTAATTATTCATCCCAAAAGGAAATACAACATGAAAAAGCTATCATTAGTCCTACTCACCCTATACACGACTTCCTCAATGGCTGTTGAAACAACAGACCTTGAAAAAGCTGTACGATTTGGCCAGGTGGTTGATAATGCAAAATCTACCCACGACTATGCACAAGCATGTGTCGCACAAACAGGCTTAATTGAAGCCTTAAAGAATGCTGACATGGTAGATGTATTAACAATTGCAAAAAAAGAACAAGCAAAACTTTGTAAAGTGTTTAATAAACGAGTCTAAATTTATTAAGACAATAAAAAAAACCGGCGTAGGCCGGTTTTTTTATACCTTTTTACTTAGGACTACTTAAAGTTACCCTTAGAACGCTCCTTACTTTCTTCTGAGGCACCAAAGAACCCAGGCTGTTTAACCATCTTAAGGTAATTTTCAAAGATGCTAACTTCGTCGGTATCAAACTTCTCTGCAATGTCTTCATTTGGAATGTCATTTGAGACAATTACGGGATCTCCCATCTGCCAATTGGCGGGTGTGGAAATATTATATTTAGCGGATAATTGTAGGGCATCGACAATCCGTAAAATTTCATCAAAATTTCGCCCAATGTTTTTCGGGTAAATCAAAATGGTTTGAATGATTTTATTTGGATCAATAATAAAGACGGCACGGATGGTAGCCTTATTTGAATTACCAAATGAGCCCTGGTTCGGTTTAGCATTTGGATGGTACATGCCATAGAGCATGGCCACTTTAAATTCTTGATCGGAGATAATCGGATAATCCACGTCGGTATTTTCACTAAAAGTCCCTAACAGTTTATCCATACCCCCTTTGTCTTTGAGAGTCTCTTTATAGCGATTGATGTGAGGTATCCACTCTTTATGGTCTTTCAGGGAGTCAACGCTGAGAGCGATCACCTTGGTACTTCTTTTTTTAAATTCTGGTTGCAGTTTAGCCACCTGAGCCAATTCTGTAGTGCAGACGGGAGTAAAGTCACCGGGATGAGAAAATAAGACTACCCATTGATTGCCACCCCACTGATGTAAATTAATTTCCCCTTTAGTAGTTTTGGCCGTAAAGTTAGGGGCGACGTCTCCGATTTGAATTGCCATGGCTGCAGTTGAAAAACTAAACGCTAACAAGGAGATCATCAAAAAAATTTTCACATTCCTCATCATAGTAAAAGTCCTCTTAGTTTTTTGGGGAAAGCAAATAATCGGTATACCCCTTTTCACCACCTTCGTAGAAAGTGGTACTGTCAGCTTGTGCTAACGGTAGGTCATGTTCTAGGCGATAGACTAAATCAGGGTTGGAAATAAAGGGTACACCAAATGCCACTAAATCAACTGAGGTAGCCTCTGCTAAGTGTTTGTTGTATCCGTTGTTGGCCATGCTAGCAGCACCACCATGCATTTTAAATTTTTGATAAATCGTGTCGTAATTAAACGGCAGGTTATTTCGGTCTCCGCCAGTCTGACCTTCAATCACATGAATATAACCTAAGCCTTTTCGACCTAAT
>JABMNG010000011.1 GCA_013205275.1 Methylophilales bacterium
ATCTACCTTGGTAAACAACAAATTAAAAACAGGCCCTGGATAACTCTCAATGAAAAAATACTTGATGATGCCTTTTTTTATGGTGCTTTAGGAGTCATCTTAGGGGGAAGACTTGGCTACGTTCTATTTTATCAGCCTTTCTATTACTTTTCTCACCTAGATGAGGTGTTTGCTTTTTGGCACGGCGGAATGTCATTTCATGGTGGATTTATTGGGGTGTTGCTAAGCCTAGTGTGGATTGCTAAAAAATATTCTATCAAGTGGTTTGTATTGACTGACTTTATTGCTCCCCTTGTCCCATTGGGACTATTTTTTGGGCGCATTGGTAATTTTATTAACCAAGAGCTATGGGGGCGGCCAACAGACCTTCCTTGGGGAATGATTTTTCCCTTAACCGATAAACTAACAAGGCACCCATCTCAACTTTACGAGTCTATAACAGAAGGTATTTTATTGTTTATCATTCTGTGGATCTATTCTTCTAAGCCTAGAAAAACCGGGTGTATTTCTAGTTATTTTTTAATTTTCTATGGGTTATTTCGTTTTTTGATAGAATTCACAAGAGAGCCTGATAACTTTCTAGGACTTTTATTATTTAATTTATCAATGGGCCAATGGCTCAGCTTTCCTATGATTTTATTTGGTCTATTTTTACTTAGGTACTTGTCTAAAAATTAACAGCATCGATTAATTTTATTCCATTTTTCATCAATTTTTTTTTGATAAAACTCCCCCCTACTTAGAAGCTTACCTTTATGCCAGGTCTTGGGGGATTTTAAATACTCTTCATATGCGTTGTCACCGCTTAATGTTCTTATAAAGCTCCAGAATGACTTAATCATTCTAGAATGCAACCTTAACGCTATCTTTTCTATTTATTGATAATCTAAAAACATCAATAATTACTATCCATAAAATAATAACCAACATGACTGTAATCGTAGCATCCAGTCGAAGGTTAAAAATTAATTGTCTTAGTATGGTTACTTTTTCTTCTGTTAATGGACCTTGCACTATTGCCTCTTCCATTGACCTTGCTGAAGCCAAAAAACCAATGCGAATATTTTCGCTGAATATTTTTTGATACGCAGCTGTAGAAGTTATAACGGCTAACCACATTAATGGGATTCCAGTGATCCAAGCAAATTTAAACTTACCAGATTTAATTAATATTCCAGTTGCTACACATAAAGCAATTGCAGCGAGCATTTGATTTGCAATTCCAAAGAGAGGCCACAAGATATTAACTCCTCCATTAGGATCGATCACTCCTATATAGAGAAAGTAACCCCAGCAAATTACAACAATTGCACTTGTTAAGATCGAAGAGGGAAGCCATGATGTTTTCCCAAGTTTGGGGTGAATATTACCCAACATATCCTGCAACATAAATCTACCAACTCTAGTTCCAGCATCTAGAGTGGTTAGTATAAATACCGCTTCAAACATGATGGCAAAGTGATACCACATTGCTAGCAAATGCTTTCCGAATGCATTTGCAAAAATAGTTGCCATACCAACAGCTAATGATGGGGCTCCACCAGTTCTAGCAAACAATGTTGACTCACCTACATCTTGAGCTAATTGAGTCATCTGACTTTCCGTGACAGGATAGCCCCATGAATTAATTGTGCTGATAGCATTAGCTCCCTCACCAACTACGCCTGCCGGGCTATTGATTGCAAAAAAAACTCCAGGCTCTAAGATACATGCAGCAACCATTGCCATAATAGCGACAAATGATTCCAGCAACATACCTCCATAACCAATCATTGGTATATATTTTTCGTTATCAATTAATTTGGGTGTTGTGCCGGACGAAATTAATGCATGAAAACCTGAAATTGCCCCACATGCAATTGTAATGAATACGAACGGAAATAAACTACCCGCAAATATAGGGCCTGAACCGTCAACAAAACTTGTGAGCGCGGGCATCTTAATCTCTGGCTGGAGAATAGCGATAGCAATAGCTAAAAAAATCACTGTTCCTAATTTAACAAAAGTTGATAGGTAGTCGCGGGGAGCTAGAAGCATCCAAACTGGAAGAACTGCTGCAAAAAATCCGTAAATAATTACACACCAAACTAGAAACAATCCATCATGATCAAAGTAAATTCGCAAAGCTTCAGACTTATCAATAACACCACCAAAGTAAACAGCAGCTAATAGAAGAACAATACCGATTGCCGTTGCTTCAAGGACTCTCCCTGGGCGAATATACCTCATATAAATCCCAATAATTATCGCTATAGGGATAGTCGCCGCAACAGTTGATGTTGCCCATGGGCTATGCTTCATAGCATTAACAACCACCAGACCTAAAACTGCAATCAAAATAATCATGATTACAAATGTCCCAATTAAGGATGCTGTCCCAGCAACCTTTCCAAGCTCTTCTTTTGCCATCTGACCAAGACTTTTTCCATTTCTTCTAACAGAAAAAAATAAAATTAACATATCTTGAACCGCCCCGCCCATTACGGCCCCTACTAGTATCCATATAGTTCCAGGCAAATAACCAAATTGCGCCGCAAGGGTTGGTCCGACTAACGGGCCTGGGCCTGCAATAGCCGCAAAATGATGTCCAAATACAATCCATTTGTTAGTAGGAATATAATCAGTTCCGTTATTATTTGAAACAGCGGGGGTTTCTCGATACTCATCAAGCACAAGAATTTTTGCAGAAATCCATGCAGCATAAAATCTATAAGCAATTAAATAAATACAAATTGCGGCGGTAATAAACCATAAGGCATTAATTGACTCATCTCTGCTCAAAGCAATTGTTGAGAAAGCAAAGGCGCCAAGCAGCGCAACAATAACCCATATTATTTTTTTCTTAATATTATTTAGTATCACTTTTTTAAATAGATTTTCAACATGTGTTTGGATTCAGGATAAACTGATTCATACTATCAATTCCGATAAAATTGTGCAATTTGTTATAATTAACATTAAGAACAATCTAAATTAAATTATTACCAGTGACCAGTCTTCATATGCTAAATAAAAAAATCATTTTAGGTATCACAGGAAGTATTGCTGCATATAAAGCGGCTGAACTAACTCGCACCCTAAAAAAAATGGGTGCTGATGTGCAGGTTGTTATGACAGCGTCAGCCAAGGAATTTATAAGTCCCCTTACACTTCAAGCATTATCTGGGAAGCCTGTTCTTGAAAATATGTGGGAGCCTTCCAAGGGAAATGGAATGCAACATATAAGTCTAAGTAGAATGGCTGATTTAATTTTAATTGCGCCTGCATCGGCAAATTTTATTGCTAAGCTAGCTAATGGGTTGGCTGACGACCTTCTATCAAATCTATGTTTAGCAAGAAACTGTCCTTTATTAATTGCTCCTGCAATGAATAAAGAAATGTGGCTTAATCCGGCCACCCAGAGGAATATTAAGCTTATTCAAAATGATAGTATTGAACTATCGGGCCCAGAGAGTGGTGACCAGGCATGTGGGGAAGAAGGGTTTGGGAGATTAATTGATGAAAAAATATTAATTTTGGATATAAAAAGAGCCTTAGGAACTAAGGAATTTATAAATAAAAAAATACTCATCTCCTGCGGAGCAACAGTTGAAAGAATTGATGACGCGAGAGCAATTACAAACTTAAGTTCTGGTCGTATGGGTTTTAATATTGCAGAAGCTGCGGTCACAATGGGTGCAGATGTAACAATTATTTATGGCCGAACTGATATGTATCCCCCCAAAGGAATTAATCAATTTTACGCACCAAACCATAAAGAAATGAGCCGGGCAGTTAAGGCTAACGCTGCAAGTCATGATATTTTCATTAGTGTCGCTGCCATTTCTGACTATCTGCCTAACCGCACAAATGGAAAAATAAAGAAAAAAGATAAGATATTAAATTTAGAGCTAACAAAAAGTGTTGATATTCTCGCAGAGACTGCTTCGGAGTTTAGCAAGCTTTTCTGTGTTGGCTTTGCTGCTGAAAGTGAGAGCATCATTAAAAATGGTCAATTAAAACTAAAAAGTAAAAAATTAGACCTAGTAGTTGCAAACTCTATTGAAGGATCAATGGGGGAGCTGTCTGCAGAAATTTATTTAATTGATCGTAAAGAGGTAACTCATGTAACAAAAAGGGACAAGAGTGAATTAGGCTTTGAAATCATGAAACATATTTATAAACTGACTAAATCTAAAGGGTACATTAATGACCTTATCAATTGACTATAAAATACTTAACCCACAAATTGAAAGGTACATCCCTAGTTACGCCTCACCTGGGTCTGCAGGATTAGATCTTAGGGCATGCATTGAGCATGTGCATACCTTAAATCCAGGAGAAACATTTTTAATCCCAACAGGAATTTCGATTTATATTAAAGACTCCAGTTATGCAGGGCTGATTCTTCCTAGGTCAGGCCTGGGGCATAAGCATGGGATAGTTCTAGGTAATCTTGTTGGGCTTATTGATTCTGACTATCAGGGGGAATTATTAATTTCATGCTGGAACAGAAGTACAAAGCCATTTCCTATAAACCCTCTAGAGAGAATCGCTCAACTAGTTATCGTTCCAATCAATCAAGCTCACTTTAATAGGGTGGCAGAATTTCCAGAGTCGGAGCGTGGTGAAGGTGGTTTTGGGAGCACTGGAAAATCATAAAAAAGACTTGAAAAGACAGTAGTATATATGGTTTAATAGTCGTCTTTTTCAGAAACAAATAGAGGTAATAGAAATGACTCGCGAATGTGAAGTAACCGGTAAAAGACCTGTGTCAGGAAATAAAGTTTCTCATGCAAATAACCACACAAAAAGACGATTTCTTCCGAATTTACAAAACCGTAAATTTTGGGTTGAAACTGAAAACCGTTGGATATCAATGCGTATTTCCGCAGCAGCATTAAGAACAATTGATAAATTAGGCATTGATGCAGTCATTGCAAAAATGCGATTAGAAGGTAAAAAGGTTTAAGGGATAATAATGAGAGAGAAAATAAGATTAAATTCATCAGCTGGAACCGGACATTTTTATACTACTACAAAGAATAAAAAAACAACGACTGAAAAAATTGAAATGATGAAGTTTGACCCTAAAGCAAGAAAGCATGTGCTTTATAAAGAAAATAAAATTAAGTAGTAAGTTTTACTTAGTTTCTGGGTTAATAATTTCAATCATTCTATGAGGGTAAGGTATTTCAATACCATGCTTCTGAAATTCTGACCAAATTTCACGATAGACATTAGATTTCAATTCCCACGACCCTTCCTCAGGATCAACAATATAAAAAGATAGCATTAAGTCAATACCACTATCAGCAAATTTCATTAGATATACAGACGGTTCTGGATCATTTAAAACTCGTACCTCATTCTTTGCAGCATTTAGCATTATTTCAAATGCTTTATCTACAGAAGATTTGTAACTAATCTGAACATCAACAGATACCCTTGATTTTCTGTCAGATAATGTGTGGTTAATTATATTCTCAGATATCAATGTCTCATTTGGAATAATTACTTCAATACCATCTAGCATTTTAAGTATTGTATATCTAGACCGAATAACGGTTACAACTCCATAATGCTCACCAATAGTTAAAATGTCACCTATATGAATTGATTTGTCTAATAGAATAATAAATCCAGAGATATAGTTACTCGCAATTTTTTGCAGGCCAAACGCTAAACCCACACCAAATGCCCCTCCAAAAACTGATAAAAATGTTAGATTTAAGCCTAAGGAAGACAATGTAACTATTATTGCAATAATATACAAAGCAATTCTCATGACCTTGCTAATCATTACCCGAGCATTCATATCGAGTGCTTTTACTTTCATTAATCTATTTTCTATAAACTGGCCAAATAGAATTGCAGTAAAAATAGATAAGGCAACACCAAAGATAACTTGTATTGCGAGCCACAGAGAAAATCTATGGTCGCCAAAATTAAATGTTACCCCGTCAAGTTGTATTATAAATAGTGATAAAACACCAAATAAATGAAGAGCAACCAATACCCATACAGTAATTGAAATTAAACTTTCGAGCGCTTTGATAGAGTCTGATGGCTTAATAATATATCTTATTAAGTAAATACTAAGGCGTATTAAGATCATTGCATTTACTAGTGTAATGGCTATGCTTAGAATATTTGTTGGTTGGTACTGATTGAGAGCTGAGTTTGAAATACAAAGAACAATTAATGTCACAATCGGACTAATTATCCTGCTGGCACCATTTACTAAAATCTCTTTTGACTCTTTTGTCTTACTTATAAAATAATTTCTGATAGAATTATTTGAAATAGAAGCCAGTCCAACCGCTAGAAAAATGATGGCAATTTGACATATTGTTGACCAGGAGAGCAGAAAGTCAGAGTTAAGGTTATTTATTAAAAAATCAAATGGGTTATTCATAACGATACTATATCAAAACAATGGTAGCTAAACCGAGAAATATAAAAAAACCACCGCTATCAGTCATTGCAGTAATTAACACACTTGAACCAACAGCTGGATCTTTGCCAAACCGATTCATAACTAGGGGGATCATTACTCCCATTATTGCCGATAAAAGTAGATTTAAAATCATAGCTGCAGTCATTACAAAGCCGAGCTTTATATTTCCATACAAAAGATATGCAAAAATACCTAGCACCCCTCCCCAAAGAACACCATTTAATAAGGCTACACCAAGCTCTTTTTGCATTAATCGCTGAAGGTTACTAAATGAAACTTGTCCTAATGCTAAGCCCCTAACGATCATTGTGGTTGTCTGGTTACCAGAATTTCCACCTATTCCAGCAACTATTGGCATCAAGGCTGCAAGGGCAACCACCTTCTCAATAGACCCTTCAAATGCGCCAATTACCCTAGAGGCTAATAATGCAGTAACAATATTAATTGCCAGCCATGCCCAGCGATTTTGAACTGACTTCCATATAGATGAAAATAAGTCTTCCTCTTCTCGTAAACCTACCATAGAAAGCTTGTCACTCTCAGCTTCTTCGCGAATATAATCCACAACGGCATTGACAGACAGCCTTCCAATTAATTTATTTTCATCATTTACTACCGGAGCCGTAACTAAATCATAGCGCTCAAAAGCATCAGATGCCTGATCAGCTTCGTCGTTTGGCTTAAATAGCACTGCATCTGATGACATAATATCCCGAACCTTCAAATCAAGCTCATTAACTATTATTTTCTTCAGTGGTAAGACACCTAGAATCGAACCTTCACGATCAACTACAAACAATTTGTCAGTATGGTCAGGTAGCTTCCCAAGTTTTCTTAAGTACCTTAAAACTACCTCTAAGCTTATATCTTCCCTAATGGGGACAACATCATAATCCATTAAAGCCCCAACAGTGTTTTCTTTATAGGATAAGGTGGATTGCAAGCGCTCTCGGTTTTGAACATCAAGGCTTTCTAATAAATCCTGCAACACATTTTTTGGAAGATGTGCTGCAATATCGGCTATTTCATCAGTATCTAATTGTTCTGCAGCTGCTAATAGCTCAGTGTTGTCCATGTCAGCAATAAGTGTTTCCCTTACTGCATCTGAAACCTCAACCAAAATCTCACCATCGCTTTCAGACTTAACTAAATCCCAGACAATTAACCTTTCATCAATGGGTAGTGACTCCAGAATATCTGCGATATCTGCTGGGTGAAGATCATTCAATAAACGCATTAAGGTATTGAGGTTTTGTTTGTTAACAAGATTTTTAATTAATTTTTGTTTTGGGATGTCTTGTTTATCTACCAGGCCATCAACTAATTTATGCTTACCAAGCAAATTAAGAATTTGATCGATAACTTCTCCTAGGCTTTCCTTTCGTTGATTCTCTTTTTTCATTAGGCCTGTAATTGCTTTTTAAATATTATTGAGATTTATAACATAAATATTGAATTTTATTTAAAAAAAAAGCCAGCATAGGCTGGCTTTCCCTTAGTGCTTCTTCTATTATTTTTCTTCTTTAGCTTCTTTCTTAGGAGCAGCAGCTTTAGCTTCTTTCTTAGGAGCAGCAACGGCTACAGCACTCTCACCATTCTCATCTAAGGGTCTATCTACAAGTTCTACATAAGCCATTGGGGCGTTATCACCCTTTCTGAAACCACACTTCAATATCCTGGTGTAACCACCATTCCTCGTATTGTATCGAGGACCAAGCTCACCAAATAACTTAACAACTATATCGCGATCTCTTAGACGGCTAAATACTAATCTTTGATTATGCACAGAGGAAACTTTTGCTAATGTAATTAATGGTTCAGCATACTTTCTTAATTCTTTTGCCTTTGGCAGTGTTGTTCGAATAATCTCGTGCCTAAGCAGAGATGTAGCCATGTTTTTAAACATAG
>JABMNG010000093.1 GCA_013205275.1 Methylophilales bacterium
CATTGGGTGACTGAACTGTTAAGAGACTGTCTACAAAAAAACGATAGCCTTTTTGGGTTGGAATCCTTCCAGATGAGGTATGAGGGCTAATGATAAAACCTTCCTCCTCAAGATCTTTCATAATACTTCTAATCGTAGCAGAGCTTAGGTCTAAGCCTGATGAGGAAGTCAGTGACTTTGAGGCTACTGGATGCCCATCCTCAATATGATGCCGGATCAATGCTCTTAAAAGAGTTTGTGCTCTTATGTCTAGGCTCATTTAATATGAATTAATTCTTTCCTTAGAAGGTGAATGGATTAAAATGTATAAATGTTTATTTTACTAACTCAAAACTAATATAGCTAGAATAAAAAACAAATTGTGAATAAATTCAAAAAAATTGCTGTAATTGGTAAGTACCCATCTCTTGTCGAGTCTGAGGACTTTCATGCACAATTAATTCAGTTGATTCATCATCTAAGCCAAAAGAACCTTGAGGTAATTATTGAGGAAAAAACACAAAAAAAAATCAATTTAAATCAATTTAAATCATTATCCCTTAAGGATATTGGCCCTAAAGTTGATGTTGCCATCATAGTAGGCGGTGACGGAACAATGTTGGGAGTGGCTAGGATGTTGGTTGACTCTCAAATTCCCTTAATTGGAGTAAATAGAGGCAGGTTTGGATTTTTGGCAGACCTAAACATTGACAGTATGTTGGCTGGTATTGATACGATTTTGGAAGGTAATTTTGTTAAAGATGACAGAATGTTGATTGATACAAAAATTATTAGGGCGAACAGGGTCATTTATGAGTCTTTGTCATTAAATGATGTTGTTATTAAAAGTGGCTTAAAATTAATAGAGCTGGAGGTCGTCATTGATGGTAATTTTGTACATACGCAAAGATCAGACGGCATTATAGTTAGTACACCAACTGGAACTACTGCGTATGCATTGTCAGCAGGAGGCCCCATCCTTCATCCTAATTTAGATGCAATTTCTATTGTGCCAATTAGCCCCCATACCTTGAGTAACAGACCCATTGCAGTTAGTGGAGAAAGTGAAATAGTCATTAAAATTATTCATATGGACGAAGCTTACGCTAGCATAGATGGGCAAATTAAGTTCCCCTTGGACTTAAGGGACCGCATTGAGATTAAAAAGGCAAAGCAATCTATTTCAATTTTACATCCAAAGAATTATTGTTATTTTGAGATGTTAAGAAATAAATTAAATTGGGGTTAGGCTAAAGCGATGCTTGAAAGTTTATCAATTAAAAATTTTGTCATTGTTGACCATCTTGAATTAAATTTTGATGCTGGATTTACAGCGCTAACAGGTGAAACTGGAGCTGGTAAATCGATACTTATTGACGCTCTGTCTTTAGTCCTGGGTGAGAGAAGTGAGAACGGGATAGTAAGAAATGGTTGTGAAAAGTCAGAAATTGCAGCGACCTTTGTCATCAGCGATAATAATAGTGCTGTTCAATGGCTTAATGATAACGATATTGAGACAGAGGGAGAGCTGCTCCTAAGAAGGGTTATATTCGCCGATGGTAAATCAAAATCTTATATTAATGGCTCTCATTCGACGCTTAATCAACTAAGGGAGCTTGGAGAATTATTGGTGGATATCTATAGCCAAAATTCTCATCACTCATTGTTAAAATCCTCAACTCAGCGTGACATTCTCGATAATTATGCACACCTTAAAAGTAAGGTGACTCATGTGAAAGGCTTATATAAGAGGTGGCATCAATTATTTTTAGAACATCAAAACTTTGAAAAGAATCGAGAGTTATATCTAATGGAATTAGATGACCTCGTAGAAAAAAATACTCAATACCGCCCCCTTGAGTTTTCCTTAGATAACTGGGAAAGCTTACAACGGCAGCATAAGGCATTGAATAATCGTACGGAGCTCATTATGGGCGCCCAAAAAACTATAGCGATTCTTGATAGCGAGGAACCAACCTCCATTAGCGAACAACTTTCTGACTTGAACAGTCTTTTGTTAAATTTGGTGGGGCTAGATGAGTCATTAAATAAGCATGTTAAGACATTGGAAGCAGTCTCATTAGAATTAGGTGAGATTGGTCGTGAATTAAATCGTTACGCACAATCTTTAGAGGACAATTATGAGCTTCAAAAAGAAGTTGAAAATAAGATTCAATTAACGTTCGATTTCTTAAGAAAATATCGACTAAAACCGGATGAGCTAGAGGCAGCATCTCAGCTTTGGGAGGAAAGAATTACCTTATTATCTGAGATGCTTGGAGAGTCCGGCATTGATGATTCCCTTATAAATGCTAAAAAAGATTATGACGAATCTGCATTAGAATTGTCCATATTGAGAGGCTCGGCTGCTAAAAAATTAAGCCAAGAAATTACAAATAAATTAAAAGAACTTTCATTCACACACGGACAATTTGTTGCAAATTTAAAATCGACTGAGGCTAGCCAGTATGGAAATGAGCAGGCCGAGTTTTTAATATCAACTTATTTAGGAGGGGAGCTCAGACCTATTCAAAAGGTAGCCTCGGGCGGGGAGTTATCACGAATTAGCCTTGCAATTAGAGTTTGTTCCATGACAGACACAGATGTGCCGTCTATGATTTTTGATGAGGTTGATGTTGGGATAGGAGGTGGTGTTGCAGAAATTGTTGGGAGACTATTAAAATCATTGGGGGACTCTGAGGGTCGACAAATATTTGTCATCACCCATTTACCTCAAGTAGCAGCCCAGTCAAAATTTCATTTCAAGGTTTCAAAAGATCAGATTGATGGCCAGACTGTCAGTCAAATAGAATTACTTAATCAGGACAGCCGAATCAAAGAGGTTGCGCGCATGCTCGGAGGAGTGGAAATTACAACAACAACACTGGATCACGCAAAAGAATTATTAAATTAAAATTACTTTTTATTGAGACAAGGTTTTTTTGTACAGTCGGCGTATATATAAAGTGAGTGCTCTATAATTTGAAAGCCTTTTTCTTTAGCTACAATTGTTTGGCGATTTTCAATTTCAGAATCGAAAAACTCTTCAACATGCCCGCATTGAAGGCATACAATATGATCATGGTGGGACTGTTCATTAAGCTCATAAACTGCCTTGCCGCTTTCAAAGTGATGTCTTACAAGCAGTCCGGCTTGTTCAAACTGAGTTAATACTCGATAAATTGTTGCGAGCCCAACATCCTCACCAGAACTTAACATGACTTTGTATATGTCTTCGGCAGACAGATGCTTATCTTTGGAGTTTTCAAATATATTCAGAACTTTTAAGCGAGGGAGGGTGGCTTTTAAACCCGTTTCTTTAAGATTAATATGATCTTCCATGACGGCTCCCTTCAAATATAAATAAACACAATAATCACATGGTATATTATCAATCTTTGCAAATAAAGCCTTATCTATGAGATTCGTCGTAATTTTATTCTTTTTCTTGATGTCTTGTGGAACCGATAAGTCACTGACAGACTTGCTTCCTCAGGTATATAAAATGGACATTCAACAAGGTAATGAAATAGACAGCGAAATGCTTTTAAAGTTAAAGCCCGGGATGACCAAAAGTCAGGTGAGATTTGTTTTAGGCACTCCCTTAATACAAGACAGCTTCCATAATAATCGCTGGGATTATCTTTATGCCATGCGAAAGGAGGGGAGGTTGATAGAGAGGCGTCATGTAATCCTTAACTTTGAAAAAGACCTGCTTAAAAATATCACAGGCGAGGTAATTCCTAAAGGTGAAAATGAGTCGCTGAATAATGCCCAAAAAACAGAAAATCTTATCGACAGTCATGATAAAGATAAGGTAGAAAAAGAAGGGTCATCTTGGCTAGATTCAATGAAGTTCTGGGAAAAAAATTCAAAACCATCAGAAGAGATTCTTATTGAAAGTCCAAGAGAGGCTAACACCAATATTGATAGGGAGGCTGGTCACAATAACCAGCATAAAAATAGCGACGTTATTCAGAGGATTGATACAACCGAATCTATTAATGAAGCTGTTAAGGACGATATAAGAAAACAAAATTCAGATACAGTTAATTCTTTAGATGGGGAATTGAAGGCCGCTGAAAAGCCAGCGGTGAATAAAGAAGTTATAATAAAACCCGAGACGAATGAAGAATCAGATTACTTTAAGCTTCTATTAGAAAAAATTGGATTTTAATATTATGAAACCTATTAGCATTATTATTGTTGGCGCTACTGGAAAAATGGGACAAACCCTCATCCAGGAAATTTTTAGCGATAAAGATCTTATTCTTTCTGCTGCAGTTGACGTCCCATCTGGCCCATTGATCGGTCAGGACGCTGGCTCTCTATTGGGTCTTAAAACAGGCGTATTAATCTCGGAGTCTCTTACAAATGACCATGCTAAAAATGATATTTTGATTGATTTCACGAGACCAGAAGCCAGTCTTGGCTATTTAAATTATTGCCTTAAAAATAATATTAAGTATGTCTTAGGGACGACCGGTTTTAATGAGTCAGAAAAGGCAACAATTGAAGCTGCAGGAAAAAAAATAGCGATTTGTTTTGCACCCAATATGAGTGTTGGAGTTAATTTATTAATTGCGCTTGTCGAGTCTGCAGCAAAAGTTTTACACAAAGAATTTGATATTGAGATTATCGAAGCGCATCATCGTCAAAAAGTAGATGCTCCCTCAGGAACTGCATTAAGGCTGGGTGAGGTTGTTGCAAAAGCAGCTGGATTAACCTTAAAAGAAAATGGTGTTTTTCATCGGGAAGGTATTATGCCCCTCCGAAAAAATACAGACATAGGGTTTTCAACGATTCGTGGCGGTGATATCGTAGGAGACCATACGGTATTATTTGCTGGAGACGGCGAGAGAATTGAGTTGACTCATAAAGCAAGCAGCCGGAAAACCTTTGCTAAGGGCGCAATTCGTGCCGCAAAATTTATCAATGATAAAACCTCGGGGTTATTTGATATTCTAGACGTATTAAATCTTAAAAATATCGATTAATACCTGTCATTTGAATTGAAGTAAGCCCCTAATTCCATTATAATCTAGCCAACGGGCGGACCTAAATCCACCCGTTTGTTTTATTAAGTCTAAAATTATCTTGGGAGTTCTTCTTGTCGAGTAAAATGCCGGCCATCTTAGCGCTTGCAGACGGAACAAAGTTTCGAGGTTATTCAATTGGGGTAGAGGGTAGTGCGTCGGGTGAGGTTGTTTTTAATACCGCTATGACTGGTTACCAAGAAATTTTAACTGACCCCTCTTATACAGAACAATTAGTTACGCTCACCTACCCTCACATTGGCAATACCGGAATTAACAATGAAGACAGCGAGTCTCATAAGATTTTCGCAAAAGGACTAATTATTCGTGACTTGCCTATTACGCAGTCAAATTTTAGAAGCACTCTTTCCCTTTCAGATTTTTTAAGTTCTCAAAATATTGTTGCAATTGCTGGAATAGACACTAGACAGCTCACAAAGCATATCCGGATCCACGGAGCTCAACCAGGCTGCATTGCTGCTGGTAACTTTAACGAGGAACTAATAACTCAACAAGCCAAAGAATTTCCAGGCTTACAAGGCATGGATTTAGCAAAAGTTGTTTCAACTCAAAAAGCTTATTTATTCAATGAAGGTGAATGGGTTCTAGGTTCCGGTTTTCAAAAGCCAAAAAAACCTTTATATAACGTGGTCGCTTATGATTATGGCATTAAGAAAAATATTTTAAGGATGTTGACCTCTAGGGGCTGCCAGGTAAATGTTGTTCCAGCCACTATGTCTGCTGACGAGGTACTGGCTTTAAACCCTGATGGTGTATTTTTATCGAACGGCCCAGGTGATCCAGAGCCATGTGCTTATGCAATTGCGAATATTCAAACTTTAATTAATCATAGGATGCCTATTTTTGGTATTTGTCTTGGACATCAACTCCTAGGGTTAGCAAGTCATGCTAAAACATTAAAGATGAAATTTGGCCACCATGGAGCCAATCACCCAGTCCAAGACTTAGAAACTGGGAAAGTCTTCATTACAAGTCAAAATCATGGATTTGCTGTGGATGAAATGTCGTTACCTGCAAATCTTAAAGCAACACATCGATCACTATTTGATGGTTCACTTCAGGGAATTTCAAGAACAGATGTTCCTGCTTTCAGTTTTCAGGGTCACCCAGAAGCCAGTCCAGGGCCAACAGAAATGAGCTATCTTTTTGATGCATTTATTAACCTAATGATTGAGGCAAAGAAAAGATAATGGCAAAACGCACAGATATAAAATCGATACTTATCATTGGTGCAGGTCCAATTATTATTGGACAGGCATGCGAGTTTGATTACTCTGGCGCTCAGGCATGCAAAGCATTAAAGGAAGAGGGCTATCGAGTTATTTTAGTTAATTCCAATCCAGCAACCATTATGACTGATCCGGAATTAGCGGATGCTACATACATTGAACCTATTCAATGGCAGGTCGTGAGTAGAATTATAGAAAAAGAGAGGCCTGATGCTCTTCTGCCAACTATGGGGGGACAAACAGCTCTGAATTGTGCATTAGATTTAGATAAGCATGGCATATTGAAAAAATTTAATGTTGAGTTAATTGGTGCCTCAAAAGAAGCTATAGATAAAGCAGAGGACCGACAAAAATTTAAAGAGGCGATGACGCGGATTGGTTTAGCTTCAGCACGATCAGTAATTGCTCATAGCATGGAAGAGGCGATTCAGGTGCAAGCTGGCATCGGCTATCCATCGATTATCAGGCCATCATTTACCATGGGTGGAAGTGGTGGAGGCATTGCTTACAATCGAGAAGAGTTTATTGCTATTTGTGAGAGAGGCTTAGACGCCTCACCTACTAAGGAGTTATTAATTGAAGAATCTTTACTAGGTTGGAAAGAATACGAAATGGAGGTTGTTAGAGACTCAAAAGACAACTGTATTATTATTTGCTCCATTGAAAATATAGACCCAATGGGTATACATACTGGCGACTCAATTACCGTTGCGCCAGCTCAAACACTAACCGATAAAGAATACCAAATTATGCGTACGGCATCGATCAATGTATTGAGAGAGATTGGTGTAGATACTGGAGGGTCTAATGTCCAGTTTGCCATTAACCCCGAAGACGGTCGAATGGTCGTCATTGAAATGAACCCAAGAGTTTCAAGGTCTTCTGCCCTCGCTTCAAAAGCAACAGGCTTCCCTATTGCAAAAATAGCCGCTAAATTAGCTGTCGGATATACTCTAGATGAACTTAAAAATGACATCACTGGTGGACAAACGCCTGCATCTTTTGAGCCAACGATAGATTATGTTGTTACTAAAATTCCTCGCTTTGCATTTGAAAAATTTCCTCAAGCCGATTCTCGTCTAACGACACAAATGAAATCTGTAGGCGAAGTAATGTCCATTGGAAGAACCTTTCAGGAATCATTTCAAAAAGCTTTACGGGGCCTGGAAACTGACGCCAATGGCTTAGTTGAGTATTCAAATAACCTCGAAGAAATTATTAAAGAGTTAAGGGAGCCGGGACCTAATCGTATTTGGTTTGTAGGGGACGCCTTTAGAGAGGGCCTTTCTATCAAGGAAGTATTCCAACATTCAAAAATTGATCCTTGGTTCTTAAATCAAATTAAAGATTTGATTGACACAGAACAAGAAATAAAAGCATTTGAAATTGACTCATTAAGCCCTCAAAAAATATACGAGGTAAAGAGAAAAGGATTCTCAGATAGCCGCATCGCTTATTTAATGAGATGCAGGGAATCAGATATCCGTAATTTTAGGCGCGATAATAATCTGCACCCTGTTTATAAAAGGGTTGATACCTGTGCTGCAGAATTCGAAACAAAAACTGCTTATCTCTACTCCACCTATGAAGAGTTCTGCGAGGCAGAGCCTTCAAATAATAAGAAAATAATAATTATTGGCGGCGGGCCAAATCGAATCGGACAGGGGATAGAGTTTGATTACTGTTGTGTGCATGCGTCACTAGCTCTTCGTGAGAGTGGGTTCGAGACCATAATGATTAATTGTAATCCGGAGACCGTCTCAACTGATTACGACGTATCGGATCGTCTATATTTTGACCCGGTTACATTAGAGGATGTTTTAGAGATTGTAAAAAAAGAAAATCCCTGGGGAGTAATTGTTCAATACGGAGGACAAACTCCTTTAAAACTTGCTAAAGCACTAGCCGAAGAAGGCGTTCCAATTATTGGCACTTTACCTGATGACATTGATGCGGCTGAAGATAGAGAGCGCTTTCAAAAAATCTTAGTAGATCTGAATTTGCTTCAACCGCCTAACAGAACTGCGCGCACACCTGAAGATGCGATTAGGCTTGCCGAAGAAATTGGCTATCCATTAGTGGTTAGGCCCAGTTACGTTTTGGGCGGGCGCGCCATGGAAATAGTGCATGAGCAATCTGACCTTGAGAGATACATGAGGGAGGCTGTAAAAGTTTCGAATGATTCCCCAGTTCTCCTTGACCGATTTCTAAATGATGCTCTAGAAATTGATGTAGATGCTATTTCTGATGGCAAAGATATTGTTATTGGTGGAATTATGGAGCATATCGAGCAAGCCGGTGTTCACTCTGGAGATTCAGCATGCTCACTGCCTCCATACAGTCTCTCAAAAGAAATTCAGAAAAAAATTGAAGAGCAAACTAAGAAAATGGCTAAGGCATTAAATGTCATTGGATTGATGAATGTTCAGTTTGCTGTTCAAGGTGATAATATTTTTGTGCTTGAAGTTAATCCAAGAGCCTCAAGAACAGTTCCTTTTGTATCCAAGGCCATTGGAAGGCCTTTAGCTAAAATAGCGGCTAATTGTATGGCCGGACAAACGCTAGCCCAACAAAATATGTTAAAACAAATTACTCCACCCTTCTTTTCCGTTAAAGAGGCAGTTTTTCCTTTTATAAAATTTCCTGGCGTTGATCCAATATTAGGACCAGAGATGAAATCTACGGGTGAAGTTATGGGTGTTGGCAAGACATTTGCCGAGGCATTTATTAAGTCCCAATTAGGTTCCTCAGTGATCTTACCAAAGGGAGGAAAAGCCTTTTTGAGCGTAAGAAAAGAAGACCATTCAAAAGTACTTGATATTGCAACATCATTAATAAATCTAGGGTTCGATTTGGTAGCAACAAAGGGAACTGCAAAGGCCATTAGTGCCCATGGCCTAGAAGTCGAAGAGGTTAATAAGGTTGCAGAAGGCAGGCCCCACATCGTTGATATGATTAAAAATGACGAAATTGACTTCATTGTGAATATTACAGAAGATAAAAGAGCCATCGCCGACTCTTACGAAATTCGAAGAAATGCCTTACAAAACAAGGTAACTTATTACACAACCATAGCCGGAGCAAGGGCCGCATGCATGGGAATGAATTATGAGGAGGAGTTGGATGTTAACTCACTTCAAAGCTTGCATAAAATATCGTCTTAAAATAGACTCGATCCCAACAACAACTACCACTCAAGTAGAAAATTTTTTAAGTAAAGGAAGAATAAATGAATCAAATTCCAATGACACGTGTAGGTCAGGAATTGCTCAAAAAAGAATTGCAGCAGTTAAAAAGTATCGATCGTCCGATGGTTATACAAGCCATTTCTGAAGCTAGAGCCCAAGGAGATCTATCAGAGAATGCCGAATACGATGCCGCCAAAGAGAAGCAAGCTTTTATTGAGGGGCGGCTCGCAGAAATTGAAGCAAAATTATCTCACGCTACAGTAATTGATCCAGCCTCATTAAACGGGGAAGGTAAATGCGTTTTTGGGTCCACGGTTACCATTGAGGACCTGGACAATGAAAAAAAATCGACCTATCAAATCGTCGGAGATGATGAGTCAGATATTAAGGGAAATAAAATTTCCATTAACTCCCCACTAGCAAAATCATTAATTGGGAAAGAAGCAGGGGATGTGGTTGAGTTTGAATCACCCGGTGGTGTAAAATCATTTGAAATCCTCAAGGTGCAATATATTTAGTTGGAAAAACATGGAAAATTTTTTAAATAAACTATCTGTTGTCTTGACTGCTCTTTGGGTGGGAGGTTTGTGGACCATGTTAATGGTTACATCTGTTCTTTTTATGAAGATACCTAGCAACTATATTGCTGGAGCCATTGCTGGTGACATGTTTGCATTTGTTAATTATTTTGGAATTTTTGTTTCCTTATATTTAATATTTTTCGGATGTAGGCGCAGCGGTATCCGGCTACTTAAAGAGTCGTACTTCTGGATTGTTTTGGTAATGCTGGTTGTCGTCATAGTTAATTATTTTGGTATCAACTCTGTATTAGAGGCGTTGAAAATAGAGGCGCTCCCAAAAGAGGTAATGGAAAGTGTTTTTTCTGACCGTTATCGAACTTGGCATGGAATTGCAAGCATAGCTTACTTACTGGAATGCGTACTCGGAATATTTTTGGTTTTAAAAATTCGGTAAATTTAAGGTAGGACAATTTTTGTTTTGTCGTTTGCTCTGAAGATTACAATTTGTTTTCCTATATGATTAACGGCTTCGGCCCCAACTTTTTCACAGATGGAAACTAAAGTAATACTTCGTTTGGCCTTATCATTATCTTGTACTTGGATTTTTATGAGCTCATGAGCCTTAAGATTCAATTCGATTTCCTTTAGAACTGACTCGGATAGCCCTTTATTGCCAATTTGAACGACAGGACTCTTAGTGTGTGACAAGGCTTTAAGGTGTGCAATTTGTTTTGAATTTAACATAATAAATGAATAAAATAATTTGGATGAATCATAGCAGATGAAAAGGTCGAAAACCAGTAAAAGCTGGATGAACGAACATGTCTCTGATATTTTTGTTAGGCAAGCCCAGTCAGATGGTTATCGCTCTAGAGCAGCTTATAAACTCATTGAGGCGAATGAAAAATTTAAATTATTAGAGAAGGGCATGGTTGTCGTTGATCTGGGGGCGGCTCCTGGTAGTTGGTGTCAGGTTATTAATAACGCCATAGGGAGCCAGGGAAAAATATTTGCTTTGGATCTTCTGGAGATGCACCCGATTAAAAATGTTGATTTCATCCAAGGTGATTTTCGTGATGAATTGGTGTTGCATGAACTAGAAAATAAACTAAACGATCTGAAGGTAGACCTTGTTATTTCAGATATGGCCCCCAATATAAGTGGTATAAAAACAAAAGATCAAGCCGGCATTATTCATTTAAATGAGTTGGCGCTTGATTTTGCAATAAATTGGATGAAACCAAATGGAAACTTTCTGGTCAAGTCGTTTATTGGGGAGCAGTATGAGAGCTTTATCGAAGCTGCAAGAGTTGTCTTTACTAGGGTGACGACATTTAAGCCAAAGTCATCTAGAGACAGAAGCGCCGAGATTTTTATTGTTGGACAAAAAATAAAGAATATAGAGCAATTAAATGATTTTGGTTTAGAATAATTTAATAACAACATAAAGGCATAGCATTGAATAATAATACATTGAAAACTATTGCAATCTGGATTGCAGCGGGTCTTGTCATGATGAGCATTTTTAATCAATTCTCCGGTTCTTCACGGTTTGAAAATAAGCTGGTTTACTCTCAGTTTATGGCGGAGGTTAAGGCAGGAAACATTGCCAAGGTTGAAATAGACGAACATAACCTAACTGGAACAACTGCGGACGGCAAGAAATTTACAACATATGCGCCAACAGATCCCTGGCTTGTATCTGATCTCCTTAAAAATAATGTAACAGTAGATGCTAAGCCAAAAGCACAACAGTCGTTCTTGATGAGTATTTTTATTTCATGGTTTCCGATGATTCTTTTGGTTGGGGTGTGGATATTTTTTATGAAGCAAATGCAAGGCGGATCTAAAGGTGGCGGTCCTTTTTCGTTTGGAAAGAGCAAAGCAAAACAGCTTGACAAAACAAATAATAAAACAACATTTGCCGATGTTGCCGGATGTGACGAGGCTAAAGAAGAGGTTGCGGAAATCGTTGATTTCTTAAGAGAGCCATCAAAATTTCATAAATTGGGTGGAAAAATACCTAGAGGGGTCCTGATGGTAGGCCCCCCAGGAACTGGGAAAACTTTGTTGGCACGAGCTATCGCCGGTGAAGCCCAAGTACCTTTTTATACAATTTCTGGTTCAGACTTTGTTGAGATGTTTGTTGGCGTAGGTGCTGCCAGAGTAAGAGATATGTTTGAGCAGGCTAAGAAAAACTCCCCATGCATTATATTTATTGATGAAATTGATGCGGTAGGCCGACATCGTGGGGCTGGGACGGGCGGGGGTAATGATGAGCGAGAGCAGACATTGAATCAGTTACTTGTGGAACTGGATGGTTTTGAACCCAATTCAGGTGTGATTGTTATCGCTGCAACAAACCGTGCTGACGTGTTAGATAAAGCACTTCTTAGGCCTGGAAGGTTTGATCGTCAAGTGACTGTATCCCTCCCAGACATTAAGGGGAGAGAAGAGATCCTTATTGTTCATATGAGAAAGATACCTATGGATGTAGACGTAAAAGCCGACATCATTGCCAGAGGTACACCAGGATTTTCAGGTGCAGATCTTGCTAATTTGGTTAACGAAGCCGCATTGTTTGCAGCCAGGTTTAGCAAAAATAATGTGGACATGGAGGATTTCGAACAAGCTAAAGATAAAATTTATATGGGGCCAGAACGGAAATCTATGATTATGCGTGAAGAGGAAAGACGAAATACTGCATATCATGAATCAGGCCATGCTGTGGTTGCGAAGCTTTTACCTACAGCGGATCCCGTACATAAAGTTACAATCATGCCAAGAGGATGGGCCCTGGGATTGACATGGCAACTTCCTGAGTTTGATAGATTTAGTAATTTTAAGGACAAAATGCTCGAAGAGATTTCAATTTTATTTGGCGGAAGAATTGCTGAGGAAGTTTTTATGAAGCAAATGTCAACAGGCGCCGCAAACGACTTCGAAAGAGCCACAAAGATCGCAAGGGATATGGTTACCCGATATGGCATGTCAGATAAGCTAGGAACGATGGTTTATGCCGACGACAACCAGGAGTCATTTATGTCATCCAAATCAATCTCAGAGGCTACACAACAAAAAGTAGATGCTGAGATTAAATCCATTCTTGATCAACAGTATTTAATTGCAAGAAAATTAATTGAAAAGAATAAGAAAAAAATTGAAGCGATGGCTAAAGCATTACTAGAATACGAAACGATTGATAGCGATCAAATTAATGACATTATGGCTGGAAAAAAAGTTAGACCCCCGAAGCCATCAAGAGGCACCTCGCCTCCGAAAGGCAATAAGAGTGGTGGTTCAGGAATTGCTCCAACCGTCATACCTCAACCAGCCGCCAAAAAATAACAAAAGGGGTGATGCACCCCTTTTTTTTATGCAGACACTCAAACAGCTTATTATCCAAAAAAAAACCCCATTAATTATGGGGGTTTTAAATGTCACCCCCGACTCATTTTCTGACGGAGGAAAATATTTAAATGTCGCTGTCGCTGTCAAGCATGCAATGAGAATGATTGAGGATGGGGCCCTAATCATCGATATTGGCGGTGAATCAACCAGACCCAGCGCGCATGAGGTGCCATTTGAGGAAGAAAAAAATCGTGTGGAACCTATTATAAAAGCCTTGCGAAAAGAGACCGACATTTATATATCTTTAGACACCAACAAGCCAGAGTTGATGAAGTTAGGCATTGATTTGGGAGTAAACATGATTAATGACATTTATGCGCTGTCTAAACCAGATGCGCTGAATGTCATTTCTAAGTCAGCGGTAGATGTATGTTTGATGCATATGAAGGGGAGTCCTGAGACAATGCAAAATAACCCCACCTATCACGATGTTCTAAGTGAGGTTGATTGCTTCCTAAGGGAGAAAATTCAAAAGTGTATCGATCATGGCATTGATATTTCAAGGGTGATGATTGATCCTGGCTTTGGGTTTGGAAAGTCACACGATGATAATATGAAGTTGTTTTCTCAGATTGATCTCCTTGCTTCCAACCAGTGCCCTTTAATGATTGGCTTATCCAGAAAGTCTATGATAAAAAATCTGGTAGGAGAAAATGAAGGTGCTATCATTCAGGGCAGTGCTTTAATGGCGGCTATGGCAGGAAAAAAGGGTGCAAAAGTATTACGCGTGCATGATGTGAAAGCCACCAAAATTGCAATTGAATTATTAAATTATTTATAAAACATAACATGAAAAAATTTTTTGGCACAGATGGTATTCGAGGAAAAACAGGGGACTATCCGGTTACACCTGATTTTTTCGTTAGGTTAGGCTATGCAGCAGGCCTGGTGCTCACAAAGCATGTTGAATCAAATATAAAACCTACAGTCGTCATTGGGAAAGACACCCGAATCTCTGGCTATATGTTGGAATCTGCTTTGGAATCAGGCTTTTCAGCAGCCGGAGTCGATGTTTATCTTACGGGGCCAATCCCAACACCGGCGATTGCATTCCTCACTCAATCATTAGGCGTCGATATTGGAATAATGATTACTGCATCCCATAACCCATATGAGGACAATGGGATAAAGTTATTCTCTGGTCATGGGACCAAGCTATCTGATGAGTTGGAACATGAAATAGAGGCAATGATTGACACTCAAATAAAATGCGTTGATCCAGACAAGCTCGGCAAAGCAAGACGCCTCGATAATGCACGAGAGCAATACGTGGAGTTTTGTCTAAAAACACTTAAAAAAGACATAAATCTTAACTCTTATAAGATTGTCCTTGACTGTGCGCATGGTGCAACCTACCAAGTCGCACCAGAAATTTTTAAGAGGTTGGGTGCCGAACTTATTGTAATTAATCATGAGCCTGACGGGCTAAATATCAATTTTAAGGCAGGCTCAACTCACCCAGAATTTCTTATTGAGGCAGTTAAGACCCATAAGGCAGATTTTGGTATTGCATTCGATGGAGATGGAGACCGTGTTGTTATGGTAAGCGACCAAGGGGAGCTGGTTGATGGGGACCAAATCTTATACTTAATTATGGATTATTACCTAAAAGTGGGTGAGCTTAAGGGGGGTGTGGTTGGGACGTTAATGACAAATCTAGCCTTAGAAGAAAAATGTATTGCGCTTGGTATTCCCTTTGAGAGGTCAAATGTGGGTGATCGTTATGTCTCTGAGAAGCTTCGTGAGAGGTCATGGTTTTTGGGTGGAGAGAACTCGGGTCATATTCTATTGTTAAATCATCACTCAACTGGAGACGGTATTATTTCAGCACTCCAAACGATAGCAGCTCTGCTAGATAAAAATAAAAAATTAAGCGAGGCCTTGCGTGAGCTTCCTATGTACCCTCAAGTTTTAATTAATATCCCTCTTTCTCAGAAGGTTGATGTTGGCTCAAGCTTCATACAAGAAATCACAGCCACCGCTGAAGAAATTATGGAAGGGTTGGGGCGGGTCTTGATTAGGGCTTCTGGGACCCAATCTCTATTAAGGGTTATGACTGAGGGGCCCAGTAAAGAATTGGCCAAAAAATCTGCAATGTATCTTGTTGATAAGATAAAATCTCTTAATTAAATATTAAAATCAGCCTTGATCTGATTTAGTGCCTGATTAATGGGCTCACTCCATTTACCTTTCAATTCTTGTTGGTAAATACTTACTGATGGGTACCACAATGATTGTTGTGACGTTGAAAACCAATAATGAAATTTCCTTGATGAAATTGCAGTCAGCAAGTAGGTTTGCTTTGTAAGGCCGCCAGCAATATGTGGGGTTATATTACTAGTTGATACTATAAAATCACAAGCGTCAACTAGTGAGGTTAGGCTGTCGATATCATTAAATAAATCAATACCAATGTCGAAAATTTCAATCCCAAATTTATTATTTATGTGATCAAGCTCTTTTTTTACATCGCCATATTGTAGATTCACGAATATTACATTTTTCAATTTAAGGATTGGTAGTAAGTCCTCTAACTTACAGTTTTTATCATTACTAGATAGACTTTGCCACGAAACACCACAAATATATTTTTCCTTATCAAAAATTTCATTATGGAATTCTGCTGTTCTCTCTTTATTGGATATAAGGTGTGATCTTTTGTGTTTTTTAAAGTCATTAATATCTGAACGTAAATACTGTCCTAGGCTACCAATGCGAATGTGCACATCAAAAAAATTATCATCATTCACTTCTTCAAAACTCATTATTTTATAACCAGAAAATGAACGACTAAATATTGATTTGAGTTTATTATCACAACAAATGATAGTTTTATCAGGGGGAAAGTTATCAGGAGTTATCATAGTTGAGTACAAAATTTGATCGCCTATCCCTTGTTCACCCCATATTAATATTTTTTTATTTTTCTGGGTATTGGGGCCCCATAGGAGTTTTTTGGTGGCTATAAATCTTGACTTCCTTGGGTCAACAAGCCATCTAGATTCAAAATTTATCCAACCCTCCTTAAAATTTCCTCTATTTAACTGAAGCACTCCTAAATTATTTCTTACAGTATTATTGCTAGGATCCATTTCTAAAGATTTAGTAAAGTATTCTTCAGCATCTTGATCATTGTGGTTATCAAGATATACATAGCCAATATTAGACAGTGCTGGAGAATAATCTGGGTAATCATTAATTAATGCCTTGTAAAATAAAACTAATGCATTTTTAGCTAATCCAATTTCTGAAAGGGCAGAACCTTTTGATAAGCGGTACTGCGGAGCTGGTTTAATTTGAATTGCCTTGTCAAATAATTTCAATGCATCTTTTGGTTTTGTTACATCTAATAACATATTACCTTTTGAGAAATATAGTTCAGCTAGGTACTCTTTGTTCCCGCATAGCTTAATTGCCTTCTCAATATCAGACAATGCTGACTCCATATTAAGTAATTCTTGTTGGAGTAAAGCTCTATTAAAAAATGCATCGATGAAGTTTGGATCAAGATCAATGGCGTATGAATAATTTTTAATAGCTAAATTTAGTTTTAGTAGTGATTTATTACAATTGCCAAGGTTGTAATGAATCGTTGGCTGGCTTGGATTGATAACCAGTGATTGAGTAAAATAGTTTGCAGCATTACTATAATCATTAGTTAAATAATAAATAGATGCAATTGCATTTAAGGGGTTTTCATTTTTAGGAAGGAGGGATTCGCACTCCTTAAAAAACCGAAGAGCCTCTTTGTAATCTTTATTATCTAAACATTTGCCTGCTTTAGCCCAAAGATCTTCTATATTTTTTGTTCTTTGCGACAAGGTTCTATTAGCCAAATTTCCCGGTGATGTAATCTTCCGTCTCTTTTTTGGATGGATTTGTAAAAATCTTATTAGTGTCATCGTGCTCCACTAATTCTCCAAGGTACATGTAGGCTGTGTAGTCTGAAATTCTAGCTGCCTGCTGCATATTGTGAGTGACGATTAGGATCGATAGTTTTTTCTTTAGCTCAGACATTAACTCTTCAATGTTCATGGTAGCAATTGGATCGAGGGCTGAGGTTGGCTCATCGAATAACATAATTTCAGGATCGGTTGCCAGCGCTCTAGCAATACATAGTCGCTGTTGTTGACCGCCTGATAAGTTAAATGCTAGGTCCTCTAGTCGATCTTTCACCTCATTCCAAAGTGACGCTCCCTTTAAAGCCTCTTCAACCTTGTCATCTAAGACCCTTTTGTTACTCTCTCCTCTAACTCTCAATCCGTAGGCTACATTCTCAAAAATTGATTTAGGAAATGGGTTTGGTTTTTGGAATACCATGCTGATTCGCATACGAACCTCAATGGGGTCAACTTTTTTACTTAATATATTTGTATTGTCCGGGTAAAGAATAATTTCACCTTCGTATTTATTTCCAGGGTATAGGTCATGCATCCGATTGAAGGATCTTAGAAAGGTTGATTTACCACATCCTGATGGGCCAATAAGCGCTGTAATCTTATTTTCATAAATTGGTAACGTAACACCCTTAAGCGCTTGTGTGCCATCTGCATAAAAGAAGTTTAAATTCTTTGCTTCCGCCTTAATTGTTTCGTTATGTTTATTTTTGTGCATTACCATTTAATTTTCTTCCTAATGTTATACCTGAGTTTAATTGCAGCCCCATTCATTAGGGCCGTTAAAATAATAATTATTGCCCCTGTGGCGGCGGCGTTGATATGAAAAGCATGTTGCGGCCTAGATATCCAATTAAACATTTGTATGGGTAATACAGTAAACCCTGAACTCAACCACTCAAAATTTAAAAATGGTGGGTCCACTGTAACTGGCGTTGGAGGGAGAAAGGCGATGAATGTTAAGGCACCAATGGTAATAATTGGTGCTGTTTCTCCGATTGCGCGTGCCATCCCAATAATCACGCCTGTCAAAATTCCGCCGTAGGAGTACTGAATAACATGATCATAAACGACCTGCCATTTAGTCGCGCCGACGGCGTAAGCCGCCTCTCTAATGTGGATTGGGATTGCTCTGATGGCTTCACGGGTTGATACTATGACGATAGGTAGCATCAAGAGCGCCAATGTTAAACCGGCGGATAGGATGCTCTGCCCTAATCCAAATGCATAGACAAATAATCCCAGGGCAAGTAACCCGTAGATAATGGAAGGGACACCAGCTAGATTAGAGACATTAATTTCAATAATGTCTGAGGTCCAATTTTTCTTTGCGTACTCTTCCAGATAAACGCCCGCCGCAATACCTAATGGAACGGCCACAAAAAAAGTGACCAATAAAACTAACGAGGAACCTACCCAGGCTGATAATATTCCAGCAATTTCTGGTTTGCGTGAGGGGTAGTTTGTAAAAAAATCCAGGGTAAACCTTGGGTAGCCATCTAAAATGAGATCCAAAAATAGGACAAGCAATGTTATGGTAAGGCTGGCAATGACAAACATACCAACGGCTGCGAAAATTAAATCATTCCTCTTATGGCGCCTAATCATCGCCCGAATTGATTCGAGATCTTTAATTACGGCAGGCTGCTTTTTATTTTTTACCATTTCTTAGTAGCGCTCCCGATACTTCTTACGAATCATGTGGCCCAATATGTTTAGCAGTAATGTCATGATTAACAATGTGAGACCGGCCGCAAAAATACTTTGGTAGCCAATACCGCCATGCTCTAAGTCGCCTAAGGCGACAGAGACGATGTACGAGGTAATAGTCGCAGCACCTTCAATAGGGTTAAAAGTGAAGGTAGGTTGCTGACCTGCCGCAATTGCAACAATCATTGTCTCTCCAACCGCTCGACTGATCGCCAGTATATAGGCTGCAATGATTCCAGATATTGCTGCCGGGGTAATGACACGGATCGCAGTTTGGAATCTTGTTGCCCCCATTGCGTAAGCCCCTTCTCTCATGGCCATAGGAACTGCTCGCATCGAATCCTCGGCAAGTGATGCGATGTAAGGGACTATCATGATGCCCATGACAATGCCGGCACCCAACATATTAAACAGTGGCAAATCAGGATATATTTTTTGAAGTAAGGGAGTGACCAGCATGAGGGCAAAGTAACCAAACACCACGGTCGGAACTCCGACTAGTAATTCGAGGATGGGTTTCGCGGTCTCCCTTACCTTGTGGCTTGCAAATTCGGATAAGTAAATGGCGGTGATGGTTCCCAATGGAACTGCAACAATTAAAGCGATAAACGTGGTTGTGAGTGTTCCGGAAATGAGGGCCATGATGCCATAGTGCTTGATTGAGTAATTGGGTGTCCAGACGGTGTCGGTTAAGAAATCATAAATACTGACATGCTGAAAAAATGGAATGGCCTCCGATACCAAGACATAGACAATGGCACAGGTAACAAATACCGCAAAGGCTGCTGAACATAAAAGAGCAAATTCAATCATTCGCTCCATAATGTTTCTTCTGAAATTCTTTGCTAATCTTGTGCTGATAATTGTTTGAGGCATAACTGATGTGTTCATATTTTAGTTCCCTAATACTACTTTAATTTCTTTCTAATTCAAATTTTTAGCCTAAAAAAAGGGCAATAAAATTGCCCTTTTTTAAATGCTCGCTTTTAGTTGCTCCTTATTTATTAGCCGCTGAAAGTTCTAGCATCTGCTTAACTGACAAACCAATCGCTGGCTTTTCAAATGCAGTGCCTGTCTTCAGTGTTCTGTAATGCTCTGTAATAGCCGCATACTCTTCATTGCTGAATGGAATGTAACCAACTTCTTTAGCCATTTTACCTGCATTTTTTAGGTAGAATTCAACAAACTTTTTAACGTTTGGATCGAACGCTGCCTTTGTTGCATTTAAGTAGATAAATAAAGGCCTTGCAAGTGGGTTGTATGAACCGTCCATAGTTGTTTCAACAGAAGGCAGCACAAATTTTCCTGCGCCATTTTGTACTGCAACCGCATCTAATTTATCTTTATTCTCTACGAAGTAAGCAAGACCAAAGTAACCAATAGCACCTTTGTCTCCAGAAACCCCTTGGACAAGAACGTTATCATCTTCAGACGCTGTAAAGTCACCACGGATAGCCTTTGACTTTTCAATAATAGCTTCTGTGAAGTAGTCAAATGTTCCTGAGTCCGCACCAGGGCCAAAAAGCTTTAAAGGTTGATCAGGAAAGCCTGGGCGAATTTGATTCCAGCTCATAATTTTACCTTGCGCAGCCGGCTCCCACATTTTTTTGAGCTCTGCTGGGGTCAATTCTTTAGCCCAGTCATTACCTTTATTAACAACCACAGTTAATGCGTCAAATGCTACTGGGATTTCTATGAATGAGATACCAGCTTCTTCACACATTTTTGCTTCTTTTGCTTTAATTGGTCGCGAAGCATCTGAGATAACTGTTTCACCACGGCAAAACTTTTTAAAGCCACCGCCTGTACCAGACAGGCCTACAGTCACCTTGATGCCTGTTGCCTTTTGAAATTCTTCGGCGACCGCTTCGGAGATAGGGTATACCGTACTTGAACCATCTATCTTTACGATGTCCACAGCTGCAAATGTCGTTGCTGAAAAAGTAAATGTGCTGGCAATGGCTGCGGCAATACTTATTTTCAATAAATTATTTTCTTTCATTTATTTGTTGCTCCTTAGGGTTTTAGGTTTAATCAAGTTATAACTAACAAGTTGTGAAACATTAATACTTAATTGTGACAGTTTAATGACACATTATTGATTCTTATTATTAGGTATAATACCGCTCTTATATAGATGCAGTGAGATGGAAAGAAAGATATGGAACAAGACGAAATAGCATTGCTAAAACAGACCATTGGCGCAGTGAATGAAAAGTTTACGCTCTTGCGGAGGTATCTTTGACCTTGACGAAAAAATAAAAAAAATTGAAGAGTTGGCCCTGAGTCAAGAAGATCCAGCCACCTGGTCTGATAGGGCGCTAAGCCAAAAGATCGGTAAAGAAAAAAAAGTCCTCGAAGAGATTGTGGACCAAGCACAACAACTTACCCAACAACTCAATGACAATCAGGAGCTCTTTGAGCTGGCTCTGGCTGAGCATGATTTTGATACCCTTGGCACCATCAAGAAGGACACTGAGGGCTTGGAGAAGCAAGTTGATGACATAGAGTTTAAGCGTATGTTTTCGAACCCAATGGACCCGAATAACTGCTTCATTGATTTTCAATCGGGCAGCGGTGGGACTGAGGCCCAGGATTGGGCAAATATGCTGTTTCGTATGTACATGCGTTACGCCGAGAGGAAAAATTTTAAGGTGGAGGTGTTGGAGTTTTCAGAAGGGGATGTCGCCGGGATAAAAGGGGCCACTCTCAAAATATCTGGTGACTACGCCTTTGGATACTTTAGGACGGAGACAGGGATACATCGATTGGTAAGAAAATCTCCTTTTGATTCCGGTAGCCGTCGTCATACATCCTTTGCGGGCGTCAATGTTTATCCGGAAATTGACGATTCAATAGACATTGAAGTTAATCCTGCTGACTTGAGGATTGACACCTATCGGGCCTCAGGGGCCGGGGGTCAACATATCAATAAAACAGATTCTGCTGTTAGAATTACGCATATACCGACCAACACCGTTGTTCAGTGTCAAAACGATCGGTCGCAGCATCGCAATAAAGCTGAGGCGATGAATATGTTAAAAGCTCAGCTGTATGCCATGGAGCTCAATAAGCGTAACGAGGAAAAGCAGGCGGTTGAGGATGCGAAAACCGATATTGGCTGGGGGCACCAGATTAGAAGTTACGTGTTGGACCAGTCCAGAATTAAAGATCTGAGGACCAACGTTGAAATTGGAAATACACAGGGGGTGCTGGACGGTGATCTGGACCCTTTCATTAGTGAGAGTTTAAAGCAAGGGGTATAGTTTGAGTGAAAATAACCAGCCTGTGATACAGGATGAAAATTCGATAATTTTAGAGCGGCGCAGTAAGCTAAAAGCCCTGCGTGAAAAGGGCGCAGCGTTCCCCAATCAATTTAAGCCGGACGCATTTGCAAAGGCGTTGCACCATGAGTATGACGCACTTGATAAGGAAGCCTTAGAGAGCAAATCAATTGTGGTCGCCGTGGCCGGACGAATGATGTTAAAGCGAGTGATGGGCAAGGCAAGCTTCGCAACGATACAGGACACAACCGGTCGCATCCAACTTTACGTTTCGCGAGACCTGGTCAATAACGAAACGAACCCAGAGCTCTACTCGGAATTTAAACACTGGGATTTAGGCGACATTCTCTGGGCTAAGGGAAGGCTGTTCAAAACTAACACCAATGAACTTTCATTGGAGATCACGGAGATTGTTCTCCTTACCAAGTCCCTAAGGCCGCTCCCAGAAAAGTTTCACGGCCTGTCTGACCAAGAAACTAAATACCGCCAGCGTTATGTCGACCTGATTGTGAATGAGGAGACTCGCGACACCTTTTTGAAGCGAAGTCTAATTGTCTCTGGCATCCGGAGCTTTATGACGAGCCATCAATTTCTGGAGGTGGAGACACCGATGCTACACCCGATCCCAGGAGGGGCAAGTGCGAAGCCTTTCGAGACACATCATAACGCCTTAGACATGGACATGTTTTTAAGGATTGCCCCAGAGCTCTACCTTAAAAGGTTAGTGGTCGGGGGCTTTGATAGGGTGTTTGAGATCAATCGAAACTTTAGAAACGAAGGTTTAAGCGTGAGGCACAACCCTGAGTTTACGATGATGGAATTTTATGCGGCCTATACAGACTACCATTGGCTGATGGACTTCACGGAAAACTGTATTCGTCATGTGGCGGAGCTGACCACAGGGTCAACGAAGGTTCAGTACCAAGAAAAGTCTATTGACTTTAGCCAGCCGTTCGACCGATTAACGTTAGTTCAGGCGATCCTAAAATACTGTGATCGATTCAAAGAAGCCGAACTCAACGACATAAGCTTTGTTAAGGCCACCCTCGAAAAGTCAGGGACCACCTTAACGGCAAATGCCGGGCTGGGCGCACACCAGCTGGCACTTTTTGAGGCCGTCGCTGAAGAACACCTATGGAACCCGACCTATATTATTGATTACCCGATAGAGGTCTCACCTTTGGCAAGAGCTTCAGACGCTAACCCTGAGATTACAGAGCGCTTTGAATTATTTATTGCGGGCCGTGAGATTGCCAATGGCTTTTCAGAGCTCAACGACGCTGAGGATCAGGCCGCGAGATTTAAGGCGCAGGCCCAAGCCAAGGAGGCTGGGGATGAGGAGGCGATGTTCTATGACGCAGACTTTATTCGTGCCCTTGAGTATGGCATGCCACCGACCGGCGGCTGTGGAATCGGCATCGACAGGCTGGTTATGTTAGTCACCGACAGCCCCAGCATCCGTGATGTGATTTTATTTCCCCACATGAGGCCGGAGTAAAAATGTACAAGCACCCAGATCTTGACCGTGACTCAATGACCCCAAAAGAGGCCCTTAAAGTTTTACTCGAGGGCAACGAGCGCTTTGTGAACAACGTTAAGCGGCAACACGACATGCTAAATGTTCGCGACGAAATTAAGGACAAGCAGCATCCTTTCGCGTCTGTTTTGGGGTGCAGTGACTCAAGAACCACGGTCGAGCTAATCTTCGATCAGAACTTGGGGGACATCTTTAGCGTGAGGCTTGCGGGTAACATTGCCTCACGGAAGGCGATTGGCAGCATTGAATTCTCGACGGCGTATCTGGGCTCTAAAATTATTGTCATCATGGGCCACACGAATTGTGGCGCCATCAAGGCCGCCTGCGATCATTACCAGGGTGGAAACATTGGTGAAATCATTCGCCTGATTGACCCGGCGGTGGAAGCAGAAAAGACAGTATTAGACCCAAAAGACAGGCACTCAAAAAATGAATTGTTTGTTGAAAAAGTCTGCTTTCATAACGTCCAATGCCAAATGGAGCGCATGCTTCGATACAGCGGCATCATTAAAACTCAACTCAAGACCAAGAAGGTGGGTCTGATAGGGGCCGTTTACAACCTAACCAGCGGCGTCGTTGAGTTTGACGTGGATAACGCCCAGATTTAGACCTGTTGTTTTTCTGCAACACCCCACACAATAATCACTAAAATACATCTAGACAATGGGCATAATCCTCTTTTTGTCATGGATTTGTCATATTTAAATTAGAAAATCTATCCAAGGCACAAAACCTTAAAACTAAAAAGATTTTGTAGATTTTTTAATTAGGAGATGACATGAAGGTTCAGAATAAAATTATAGTCAGCGCAGTATCAATAGCGCTAACGGCTATGTCAGCGAATATCTACGCTGATACAACAGAAGATTTAGTTAACGCATTAGTCACTAAAGGTGTCTTAACAGAGGATGAAGGAAATCTTCTCTCAAAAGGACACGAAAAGAAGATGAAGAACACGCCAATCATCAAGAACAAAGGTGGCAAGTTTAGTTTGATGAGTGCAGATGAGAAAAATGAAATCGCATTAACGGGGCGCATGCACTTTGATGTTGCTGCTTCATCAGTAAATGAAAATGACGTTGCAGGTAATTTAGATAGTGATTATTCTTCTAGTGCTAATTATGGTAGTTATGACAGAGATGCTAAATCAGTATCATCAGACGGTGAGTACGAAATGAGAAGGGCACGTATTGGCCTTAAAGGTAAGTTAGATGGTATTTGGAAGTACAGTGCAGTCCTAGATCCAGGTAATAAGAAAGGGGGTTTGGATGAATTTTGGTTGGCTTTTGCACCAAATAAAGAGTTTAACATCACGGCTGGTCAATTTAAGCAGGCCTTTAATTTGGAAGGGATAACTTCTTCAAACGATATTGATATGATGGAGCGTTCTTTTATTAATCAGATATCACCGCATAAAAAGCTAGGTATAGGTATTTCTGGTGAGCCAACTAAAGGTATGACCTATCAAGTGACGCGTTACCAAGAGAATATCAATAATGATGTTATCGAGGCTGAGTCAAATTATTCTGGAAGACTGACCTATGACTTTGCTTCTGCGAATGGCATGAAAGACTCGATTTTCCACGTTGGTCTCTCAGGCTTTACTGAAGACTATGCACAGACTCCAACCACATCAAGTAATGGAACAAGTGTTACTACTGCTACTACTCATGCTGCCCTGTTTAACTTTAGATCGTCAGGTCGCGGCATTAGCCCGATAGCCTCGTTACAACTTTCAGGAGCTTATTTAACTGGTGGTGGTGCAAGCGAAAAGGGTAAAGTTGCAGTTAATGTTGAATCTAAATTTTATGGTCTTGAAGCAATTGTTGCTAAAGGTCCATTCAAGGTTCAGGCAGAGTGGGCTAAGGGAGACTTTGATGGTTCAGACCCAACCTATGGCAATAAGGCCTCTGCAGATATCTCAACTGGTTACCTCACTGGAGGTTGGCTACTAACGGGTGAGACATATGCTAAAGCATATAAGGGAGGTAAAATGGGTGGCCTTAAACCGAACACACCATTCGATATGGAGAGCGGTAAGGGTATAGGGCTTTTTGAGATAACAGCAAGGTACCAGCGTCTCAGCATAAGTGACATCTCGGCCACGGATACAAATGGTACCTATACGGAAACTAGATGGAGGGGTATGAACCCAACATCCAGTACAAGTAAGGAAAGCTATACTTCATGTGCGGGTGATTGTTCTACAGGTGCAAATCAGTTTGGTTTAGGTTTAAAGTGGGTTGCTAACGAAAATGTTATGTTCAAAGTTGATTATGAAAGAACAAACTTTGATGATGCACTTCAAATGGCAGATATTGGCGGTAGCACTACAACCGACACGATTGACAAAGAAAACTTTATCTCAGCCAGAATGCAATACGCTTTTTAAGTTTAAAACTGAAATAACAAAAAGCCCAGGAAACTGGGCTTTTTTTTAACCTTCTTTAGCCAAATTAATTGTGTATTTCGGGATTTCTATCGTCAGATCTTGATCGGCAACAATTGCCTGACAGGAAAGCCTTGACTGGGAGCACAAGCCCCAGGCTTTGTCTAGCATGTCGTCTTCATTCTCGCCCGAAGGGGCTAGAGATTGATAGCCCTCCCTGATAATCAC
>JABMNG010000094.1 GCA_013205275.1 Methylophilales bacterium
AAGTCAACATTATTCAATTACTTAACTCATGAGAAGATATTGGCTGAGAATAAATTATTTGCAACTCTTGATACCACCTCAAGAAGGTTATTTTTAGAGGAAGGGCATTCTGTGGTAATTTCCGATACCGTAGGCTTCATTAAAAACCTACCCACCACATTAATTGAGGCCTTTAAGTCTACACTGGAGGAGGCAACAGGCTCTGACTTACTTATCCATGTGGTCGATGTAAGTAACACTAATAAAACGGAACAAATTGCCCAGGTAGCGAAAATCTTGAAAGAAATTAAGGCGCATGAGATACCACAACTTTTAGTATTAAACCAAATTGATAAAATTGACATCAAATCAGGGTACGATAGAGATGAGTATGGTAATATAAATCATATTCAATTATCTGCAAAAACTGGTGATGGAATTGAATTTTTGAAGCAGGCTATAGTCGAATACAGTCAAAGACAAAACAATCAGAGAATAGGACAACATGCATAACGTACTCAAAAGATTTAAAAATTTAATTGCCGCAGAAGAAGGCCCCCCTGATTTAGATGAGCTTTTTAAGGATCTTAAAAGTAAATTTAATTCATTACTTGGCGGAAAAAAAATTCAACGCCCTCGTGGTGTGCCAAATCAACCAAATGACTCAAATGGAGCTGACAGCATACCAGTAGGACCAATATCACTTATTGTCCTTTTAATTTGGATGGCTACCGGCTTTTATATTGTTGACCAAGGTTCAAGGGGCGTTGTATTAAGATTCGGAAAGAATACAGAGATAACACAACCCGGACCGCGTTGGCATATCCCTTACCCAATTGAAACTGTAGAAATTGTTAACCAAGAACAAGTCAGGACAATTGAGGTTGGCTATCGATCCTCTGGCAGCATGGGAACAACATCTCAAGAGCTTCGTGAGTCGCTTATGCTAACCGGAGACGAAAATATTATTGATTTGCAATTTGCAGTTCAATATAACCTGAAGTCAGTTCAGGACTATTTATTTAACAATCGTTCTGCTGAGAGCTCGGTTAGAGGGGCAGCTGAAACAGCCATTCGTGAAATTGTAGGTAAGAATCAAATGGATTTTGTTTTGTATGAGGGCCGCGAAGAGATAGCGGTTAAGACTAAAGCTTTGATGCAGGAAGTTTTAGATCGTTACATGACCGGTATTAATATCAGCAGCGTTACAATGCAAAATGCCCAACCGCCAGAACAGGTTCAAGCCTCTTTTGATGACGCAGTTAAGGCAAAACAAGATCTAGAAAGACAAAAGAATGAAGGTCAAGCCTATGCCAATGACATTGTGCCAAAAGCTAAAGGTAGTGCGTCTAGACTCCTAGCAGAAGCTAACGGTTACAAAGTTTCTGTTGAAAACGAAGCCAAGGGTAATTCAAGCAGGTTTGATCAGATTTTAGCTGAATACAATAGGGCGCCTGAAGTAACAAGAAAGCGTCTATTTCTAGAGGCGCAAGAACAAATAATGTCAGCTGTATCCAAGGTCATAGTTGATCAGAAGGGATCTAATAGCTTACTCTACCTTCCACTTGATAAAATTATTGGGCAGAAGAGTGAGTTAAACGCAGATCAAAAAGATCCAAGTCAAGCCGCTAATCAAACATCAGGTAAAGGTGACTCTGCATCTGATGTTATTAATTCAATTACTGAACGCTCTCGTGGTGCATTTCGTGCCCGCGAAAGAGATTCGAGATAGGTAAAATATGAAAAATGTATCCAGATTAATTGTAGCAATAATAACCCTATTAATTATAGCCTCTCTATCAACATTCACTGTCGACCAAAGAGAGCATGCAGTTGTTTTTAGATTAGGAGAGATTGTATCTGTTAAAGGAGACCCAGGCCTTTACGTTAAGGTACCACTGGTTGATAACGTTAGATTTTTTGATAAGCGTATTTTAACTTACGACTCTAGTCAGCCTGATAGGTTTATTACGAGTGAGAAGAAGAACGTACTTGTTGACTCCTACATCAAATGGCGTATCACTGACCCTTCAAAATATTATGTTTCTGTAAATGGCGATGAACAACAAGCAGAAAGAAGGTTAACACAAACCGTCAATGACGGACTCCGAGCTGAGTTCGGTAAGCGAACAATACAGGAGGTCGTCTCTGGTGAACGCTCTGAAATTATGGATATTATCAAAGAGCGTGCAGATCGTGACTCTCGACAAATAGGAATTGAAATCCTTGATGTTCGTTTAAGGAGAGTTGACCTCCCCAAAGAGGTAAGTGAGTCTGTATACCAACGAATGGATGCAGAGCGAAAGTCAGTGGCAAACGAATTGAGGTCTCAAGGTTTTGCAGATTCTGAAAAAATAAGGGCTGAAGCTGAAAAACAAAGAGACATTATTATTACAGAAGCTTACCGTGAAGCACAAACTATTAAAGGTAAAGGTGACGCTAAAGCGGCCAGAATATATGCTGACAGCTTCTCAAAGAATGCTGAATTCTATGATTTTTATCGAAGCTTAGAGGCGTACAGAAAAAGTTTTGATGGTAAAGATGACATCATGGTGCTCGACGCTAACTCTGACTTTTTTAAGTACCTTCGTGGTCCCAGTAAAAAATAATTGATTGAAGGCTTTGTAACGCTAATCGGAATAGTTTTGCTTGCAGAAGGAGTTTTTCCTCTTTTTTTTCCGGCATTATGGAAGACTGCTTTGACAAAGCTATTGCTGAAAACCAGCAGTAAATCATGGCAGTACAATTTTTTATCTAAAATATTGGGTTATAAAAATGGCCAAATTCGATTTATTGGGTTTTTTTTCGTGCTTTTAGGCATAATTATACTTTTAATGAAAAACTAATCACCTATGTCGCAATGGCGCCTCCCTGAAAATCTCAAAGACCTTTTACCTGCCCAGGCAAAAAATCTAGAGCTATACCGCAGAACCCTTTTAGATTTATATCAATCAAAGGGCTATCAATTTGTTATGCCATCACTTCTTGAGTTTGAAGATTCGCTCAATGCTCACGGTAAAGATCTTGATCTAGACACCTATAAGGTGGTAGATCAGTTAAGCGGCAAAATGATGGGACTCACATCTGATTTAACGACTCAAACAGCTCGTATTGATGCATATTTGTGTCAGGACCAGCGGGTCAATAAACTCTGCTATGCAGGCCCAGCAATTAGAACAAAATCTTCTAGAGGGCAGTCTAGGGAGTTATATCAGGTGGGCTTGGAATGCTTTGGTGATGCTACAATATCAGCAGACATCGAAGTACAATCTACATTAATAGAGTCACTTAAATTATTGAATATAAAGGATATAGTTTTAGACATTAATCACCTAGATGTTTACCACCTAATTGTTTCAAGATTAGACATAACTCCACAGGATAGACTTGAGATAGCACAGGCCACAACAATAAAAGATAAGGCAGGACTAAAAATTTTATTGGCTCGTTTTGGTAAAAATTCTGATGCAGACCAATTGGTTAATCTGTTAGATATGTATGGTGATAAAGCCGTTATCCAGGAATTAAAATCTATGGGTAAAGATGACAAAGGCTTTAAGAAAGTTATATCTGATCTCGATGCCCTTGTGGGGGAGCTTGAAAAACTTGACGTTAAGCTAAGTTTTGATTTCTCTGATATACGTGGCTATCAGTACCATAGTGGTTTAATTTTTTCAGCGTACTCTCCGCGATTTAAATCGGTAATTGCACAAGGAGGTAGATACGATAACCTGAATAAGTCATTAGGCATTATTCGTCCCGCAACTGGGTTCTCTATGGACTTAAGGTACTTTGTAAGTTACCTGTAATTTTTAAAAAAGAATAAATATGACAGCTAATGTAGTGGTAATTGGAACCCAATGGGGTGACGAAGGAAAAGGTAAGATCGTTGACTGGTTAACAGATCATGCAGACGCTGTCGTCAGATTTCAAGGCGGTCATAACGCAGGCCATACTCTTGTTATTGGCCAGGGCGACTCTCAGAAAGAATACAAACTTAATTTAGTCCCCTCTGGGATTATTCGTAAAAATATTGAGTGCTATATTGGTAACGGTGTTGTGCTCGATATCAACCATCTTGAAAAAGAAATTCTATCCTTGGAAAAAGATGGAATTAATGTCAGAGACCGCCTTTTCATAAGCCCCGGCTGTCCATTGATACTTGATTATCATGTTGAGTTAGACAGAGCAAGGGAGGCCAAAAGAGAGGACAGTAAGAAGATTGGGACTACTGGTAAAGGGATAGGCCCCGCATATGAGGATAAGGTAGCAAGAAGATCCATTAGAGCCTATGACCTTTTACATCTTGATGCATTAAAAGAAAAATTAAATGACCTCCTGGACTACCACAATTTTGTTTTAACTAAGTACCTTGGGGTTAAGGCCGTTGACTTCGATAATCAATGGGCTTCAATCGAAAAGCAGGCATCCTTTATCAGACCATTTTTAACGGACGTGTCTGAAAAACTTTACGCATTAAATAAAGCAGGAAAAAAAATCTTATTTGAGGGCGCGCAAGGGTCACTTCTAGATATTGATCATGGAACATATCCCTTTGTAACCTCTTCCAATTGTGTTGCAGGACAGGCTTCTGCGGGTACTGGCGTAGGTCCTCATATGCTCAGTTACATACTAGGTATCACAAAGGCCTACACCACTCGTGTTGGAGGCGGACCCTTTCCAAGCGAGCTCGATATTGATTTACCTCTTTCACCAGGCTTTCAAATGTCCACAAAAGGCAAAGAAATTGGAACTGTGACGCAAAGAAAAAGAAGGTGCGGATGGTTTGATGCGGCAGCACTTAAAAGGTCGGCTTTAATTAATGGTTTATCAGGGCTATGCATTACCAAGCTTGATGTCTTAGATGGTATTAAGACGCTTCAAATTTGTATTGGTTACGAGTTAAATGGCAATAAACTGAATTTATTGCCACTAGGCTCTGACCAGGTTGAGAATTGTAAGCCTATATTCATTGAGATGCCGGGCTGGGAAGGCAGTACATTTGGTGTTAGCAAGTGGAATGATTTACCTGTAAACGCGCAAAATTATTTATTAAAGCTTGAAGAGTTATGTGAGGTTCCTCTGCATATAGTGTCCACAGGACCAGAGCGTGATGAGACCATAATGCTCCATCATCCATTTGAAAAAAATTAGATTTCTATCTATTTAGCATTAATCACCATTGAATAAAGAAAAAAAAATTGTCTCAACAATAATTTCAGCCTCATGGATATTTACGGCCAATAGCGACAACCAGTTGCTAGAAAACCACTCAATTGTCATCAATGAAGGTTTGATTGTAGACATTCTACAATCAGCTAACGTTTTTGATTTTTATCAGGCCGATGATGTTTATCAGCTTACAAACCAACTATTGATTCCGGGGTTAATTAATGCCCACACACATCTTGGTATGAGTCTTCTGAAGGGCTTCGCAGATGACCTTTCTTTGTCTGTTTGGCTGAATGAACATATATGGCCAGCAGAAAAGAATTTTGTTTCTCCACAGTTCGTGAGTGATGGTTCAAGACTGGCTATGGCGGAGATGCTAAAAAGTGGTATTACCACTTTTAACGATATGTATTTTTATCCACAATCAACAGCTGAGGTAGCGAATGAGGTTGGGATGAGGGCAAACATTGGCCTGGTTGTTCTAGATTTTCCAACAAACTATGCCAGCGACCCTCAAGACTATCTAAATAAGGGTTTTATCTTTAGGGATTCATGGCGAGATAATGCCTTAATTTCTACATCAATCGCTCCACACGCACCTTACTCGGTATCTGAC
>JABMNG010000095.1 GCA_013205275.1 Methylophilales bacterium
GAGATGGTTCGTAAAACACTTTACGATGAGCTCGGAGACAATATCTACACCAGCGGATTAAAGGTTTACACAACCCTTAAGAAGAAAAATCAGCAGGTTGCTAACCAAGCCGTTCAAAATGGCATTATTGATTTTATCAGCCGCCACGAATTATCGGCGAACGAGAGCTTTATCAATTTGAAAGAAAAGTCATTCAAAAAAGACACTGAAAAGACTCAATACTTACTTAATAAACTTAGATTAATTCCAACCTATAATAATTTTATCCCTGGAGTGGTCTTAACGGCTCAACCATTAAAGGTCGAGGCCCTCCTTAAGGGAGGACAAAAAATTACCGTCTACCAAAAAGGATTGGCCTTATTAAAAGACGACCTAGCCAAGAATGATGTAAAGGAAAAAATTATAAAACCAGGTTCCGTCATTCGCTTTGTTAAAAATAACGGGGTATGGATTGCCACTCAACTTCCAGAGGCGGAGGCATCATTAGTCTCCATAGACCCTCAAACCGGGGCCATTCTTGCCTTGGTGGGGGGATTTGATTTTGGGCGAAACAAATATAATCACGTCACCCAAGCCCAGCGACAAGCCGGTTCAATTTTCAAGCCCTTTATCTATTCGGCCGCCCTCGAAAAAGGAATTACTCCAGCCACCCTGGTCAATGACGGCCCATTAACTATTACCGCAGCAGAACTCAACACCAATGAGGACTGGGTGCCGCAGAATTATAACGAAAAATTTACGGGGCCAATTAGGCTCAGAGAAGCGCTCGCACTTTCAAAGAACCTAGTGGCCATTCGGGTCATGCGTTACATTGACCCAAAATATGCGCAAGACTATATTTCTCGGTTTGGATTTGACCCGAAAAAACACCCCCCTTATTTATCGATGGCGTTAGGTGTCGGAGAAGTCACGGGGCTAGAAATGGTCTCTGCTTATGGAGTTTTTGCCAACGGGGGCTACCTTAAAAAGCCGTTCTTTATTGAAAAAATTATCGACTCTAAGGGCAGGAAGATAAAAAATAGTTCAGAGATTATGAATGACGAAACCCCCCCCATTATCGACCCAAGGAATGCCTACATCATGACGGACATGCTAAAAGAAGTCATTAATTCCGGAACAGGTCAAAAGGCAAGAAGTCTCAATCGCTCAGACATTGCTGGAAAAACAGGGACCACGAATGACCTCATCGATGCCTGGTTTGCCGGCTTTAATCCTGACATTGTTACCGTGACTTGGATGGGATACGACCAACCCAAGCCCCTGGGAGAATATGAAACGGGTGCGAGAGCCGCACTCCCCATATGGATGGACTATATGGAGCCTATCTTAGGGGATTATCCCGTAAAAATGATGACCCAACCAGAAGGCATTATTCCGTTAAAAATTAACCCGGAAACTGGCATAGCGAGTCAAGGAAACGAAGCAGGAATTTATGAATTTTTTTACGACGAATTTAAACCTCATAGCAATGCCTATTTCATGATCAACTAAAATGCCAAAAAATCAATTAAAGCAAGCGAGGGCAATTATTGCGAATCGAGCAGCTGAAATTATTATGGAGGAAGGAATCACAGACTATCATTTTGCTAAAAAAAAGGCCGCAAAATACTTAGGGGAAGAATCTTCAGACGCCCTGCCCTCTAACGATGAAATTGATGGTGCACTCAAAGAATATCAAAAAATTTACCAGCCCGAAACTGACCCACAAATTTTGGGCAACATTAAAAAAGAAGCCATGAGAGTCATGGAGCTATTTAAAGCCTTTAACCCTCATCTTGCAGGTCAATTAATGGAGGGGCTTGTTCCCAAATATCCGACATTACAAATTAATCTCTATACCGACAACATGAAGGAAATCGAATACCTTCTTCTAAACAGTAATATTGAATTTGACTTGAAGGATGCGAGCATCTCTGAAAAAAGAACGAAGAAGAAATCTTTAAGAAAAATTCCCATCATTACTATTGATGGAAGCTGGTTTCCTGTAGAGCTAAAAATACTGAATGAAGATGATTACAAACTTACCAAAAATAATTTAATGAGCACGCGGGGGAAAAGCCTTGAAGACCTCAAGAATTTTGAGATATGATCATGCCTTTAGTTGACGGGCAACCTGCAATGCAAAGTAAGTTAATATGGCATCGGCCCCCGCTCTTTTAAACGCAATTAAAGACTCCATAACCACCTTATCTTCTTCCAACCAGCCCTTTTGAGCCGCGGCTTTAATCATCGCATATTCACCGCTGACCTGATAAACAAAAGTGGGCTTTGCAAAAGTCTCTTTCACACGATAAAGCACATCTAAATAAGGCATGCCTGGCTTAACCATCACCATATCTGCCCCCTCATGAATGTCTAGCTCTACCTCATACAAGGCTTCATCGCTATTGGCTGGATCCATCTGATATGTTTCTTTTGAGGCCCCTTTTAATAATTTTTCCGAGCCAACCGCATCCCGAAAAGGGCCATAAAAAGCAGAAGCATACTTAGCAGAATAAGCCAGAATTTTGGTATTAATAAATCCCTTCCCCTCTAATGCCTTTCTAATTTTTCCAACGCGAGCATCCATCATGTCTGAAGGGGCAACAATGTCAGCACCTGCTGTCGCGTGAGACAGCGCTTGATCAACTAACACCTCCACTGTCTCATCATTAAGAATATTTCCATTTTTATCAGTCAAGCCATCCTGCCCATTGAGAGTGTATGGATCCAATGCAATGTCAGTAATCACACCAAGGCCGGGCAATGCTTTTTTAATCGCAATAATGGCTCTCTGAATTAAGCCATTTGGATTAAATGCTTCGGCAGCATTTTCAGATTTAAGTTGACTGTCGATGACAGGAAACAATGCAACAGCAGGTATCCCTAAATCAAAACACTCACTAGCCTCAATAATAATCTGGTCGATGCTTTGCCTAAAGATTCCAGGCATGGACTGAATTTCTTGGCGAATACCAACCCCCTCAATGACAAACATGGGGTAAATTAAATGACTGACTGCCAAATGGTTCTCTCTCATAAGCCTCCGAGAAAAGTCGTCATTTCGCATCCGCCTGGGTCTATTGGTAATCGTCATGTCTGAAGCAATGCCTTCAAGGACTGTCCTGGGTTTTCGTCTCGCATAAACGCCTCACCAACTAAAAAGGTAAAGATACCATGACCATTCATCAGGCGTATATCCTCATGAGTAAAAATACCTGACTCGGTAATGGTTATTTTATCCGGTGGGATATCTTTAATAATATCAAGGGTCGTTTGAAGGGTCACCTCGAATGTTTTTAGGTTTCTATTATTAATGCCAATTAATGGGGTCGACAAATGAAGGGCCTTTTCTAATTCTTTCTGATCATGGGACTCAACTAAAACTGACATCCCTAAACTATGCGCTATTAATTCA
>JABMNG010000096.1 GCA_013205275.1 Methylophilales bacterium
AGCATAATCAATAATTATTTTTTAAATTTTTCATCAATCTCGAATAAAGGGATGATCTTCTTTATCCCTTTTGAGGATTTTACGATCGAAATAGCAGCATCAGCTTCTTCTTGTGTAAGCAGACCTAAGAGATAAACCTCCTGTCTTTCTGAATAAACCTTGATATGCAGAGGCGATACTTTACTTTCATTTAAAAATAACCTTGATTTAACATTTGATGTTGCAACAACATCAAGGCCCTGAGATTTAAGGGAGCTATTTTCACCGACTAACAAAAAGTTTTTTATGTTCTTAACGCCCTCAATACCATTCACTGCTAGCTCTATTTTAGTTTTTATTTCTTCAGATGCAGTTTCTCCTGCAATTAAAACTGTTTGATTATATGAGACAAAAGAAATATTAGAGCCCTCACTAATGTCTTGGGTTTCTAAAATGGCTTTAAATTCGATTTTTTGATCAATATACTGGACCTCGGTTGCTCTTCTGTCACTAATTGACAAGGGAACGCTGACGACAGCAACGGGTACACATGCAATTAATTGCGTTATAAAAAGAAAAAATAGGATGAAAAGCTTGTATGATTTAGTCATGGTAATAATTATAACTTGAATATTTCCTTTTAGAAATTTTTTTAAAAGACCAAAACTAATTGAAATCAACCCTATATTTAATTGCAACACCCATTGGTAATTTGCAGGACATATCATTACGAGCGATTGATATATTAAAAAATGTTGACTTAATTGCCTGTGAAGACACAAGACATACAGGGCAATTGTTGTCACATTTTTCGATTAAAAAAAAACTAACCTCCTTACATCAACATAATGAAAAAGAAAAAACTCATTCTATATTGGAGGTTATTAAAGCTGGCGGGTCTGTCGCCTATGTTTCCGATGCTGGAACCCCAGCCATTAGTGATCCAGGAGCTTTTTTGGTGAACCAAGCTCATCTCAATCAATTACATATTGTTCCTATTCCTGGCGCTTCAGCCCTAACCACCATTTTTTCTGCTGCTGGAATTTCATCCAGTCACTTCCAGTTTGTTGGTTTTCTTCCAAGCTCTCATGGAAAATCAAAAAAAGCCCTTCAAGACATTTTTAGTCAAAATATGACAACAATCTTTTACGAGTCACCTCACCGAGTTATTAAAACCTTAACTGCTATTGTTGAGGTATTTGGTTCAGACCAAGAGCTTGTGATCGGAAGAGAGCTGACTAAACTTTTTGAAACCATTTATAAGGGTAAAGCGATCTCATTATTAGAGAAAATTAATCAAAATCCGAATGATCAAAAGGGAGAATTTGTTATTATCATTAGCGCTACAGAAAAAAAAGTTCTGTCCCAACCCTCCTTATCTGATGAACAAGCATTAAAAGTATTACTGAGTGAACTACCATTAAATCAAGCGGTAAAATTAACCGCAATAATTTTTAAGAAAAATAAAAAGGATGTTTATAATCAAGCCTTGGAATTAAAAAATGACAAATGAACTGATAATCAATAAGCCGGATGATATGCACCTTCATTTAAGGGAGGGTGAATTACTGGGCTTTGTATTAAAAGATACAGCTAAGCAATTTGCTAGAGCTATTGTAATGCCGAACTTAAAACTGCCAGTAACTACTGTTAATTTAGCAAGAAATTACTACGATGCAATTAAGAGTTTTGGATATGATTTTCAGCCGCTCATGACGCTTTATTTAACCAGTGAGTTATCGAAAGAGGAAATAAAAAGAGCCAAAGAGTCTGAGATTATCCATGGAATTAAGCTATATCCAGCTGGCGTGACAACCAACTCAAAAGACGGCATTACTTCTATTGATTCGTGCTTCAATCTCTTTGAAGAAATGCAAAAATACAATTTACCTCTATTAATACATGGTGAGGTGAGCGATTCTAAGGTGGATATTTTTGACAGAGAAAAAATATTTATCGAAAAGTATTTAATTAAAATATGTCAACATTTCCCATCACTTAGGGTGGTATTTGAGCATATTTCAACAAAAGAGGCTGTAGACTTTGTTCTTGAGTCTTCTGTTAATGTGGCCGCAACTATTACACCACAACATGCTATGTTGAATCGGAATGATCTCTTGTCTGGTGGAATTAAACCCCATAATTATTGCTTGCCCGTCTTAAAAAGAGAAAAGCACCAAAAGGCCATATTGCAGTCAGCAATTTCTGGTAATCCAAAGTTTTTTCTTGGTACGGACAGCGCTCCCCATTTAACCTCTCAGAAGGAGAGTGCATGCGGGTGTGCAGGAGTTTACTCTGCAAAGACTGCAATAGAGATCTACGCTGATATTTTTGATCAGAATGATGCTCTGGATATGCTTCCAAATTTTTGTAATAAATTTGGGGCAGACTTCTATAGCCTTCCATACAATCAGACTAAGATTAGGCTAGAGAGAAAGGATTATGAGATTCCTCGTCAATTAGAATTTAATGGTGATAAGATTACCCCATTTCTTGCTGGGCAAACTATTCATTGGCAAATCGCAGAAATGCCCCATTAGATGTTAAAATTGAATCAAGTTGACCAGGCAGTCGCTATATTTATTTATAGAGGAAAGTCCGGGCTCCAAAGAGCA
>JABMNG010000097.1 GCA_013205275.1 Methylophilales bacterium
ACTATCGGTCGATGAAGTCGTTAAATACAATCAATTTTAATCAATAAAGTTAAGGAAATAGTCAGTGCTTATTACAAACAGCATCACGATGCAATTTGGTTCAAAACCGTTATTTGAAGATGTTTCAGTAAAATTTGGTGATGGCAACCGCTACGGTCTTATTGGGGCAAATGGTTGCGGAAAGTCCACCTTCATGAAAATATTAGCGGGTGAATTAGAGGCCACAGCAGGAAGTATTGCCCTTGAAAGCCAGGAACGTATGGCATGGCTGCGTCAAGATCAGTTCGCCTATGAGAATTTAAGGGTGCTCGATGTTGTAATGATGGGCCACCAGGAAATGTGGGCAGCCAACGAGGAAAAGAATCGGCTCTACGCTAACCCTGATGCGACCGAAGATGATTACATGAAAGCGGCGGAGCTCGAAGGCGTTTATGCTGAATATGATGGTTACACGGCTGAAGCCAGAGCGGGAGAACTTTTGGCGGGGGTTGGCATTCCAAACGAATTACACGAGGGTTTAATGAGTGGCGTTGCACCCGGATGGAAGCTTCGAGTCCTGCTCGCACAAGCCTTGTTTTCTGATCCAGATATCCTGTTGCTCGATGAGCCCACTAATAACTTGGACATCAATACCATTCGGTGGCTTGAGAATATTCTTAACAATAGAAACTCAACCATGATTATTATTTCGCATGATCGTCATTTCCTAAACCAAGTCTGCACACACACCGCAGATATGGATTACGCGAAGCTAACCATCTACCCAGGTAACTATGATGACTTTATGGAAGCCAGCTCAATGGTTAGAGCTCAACAATTAAAAGCTAACGACAAAGCCAAACTTCAAATTGCAGAGCTTCAGGACTTTGTGAGAAGATTTTCGGCCAACGCTTCGAAGGCAAAACAAGCAACCTCACGCGCAAAACAAATTGATAAAATTAAAGTCGAGGACCTGAAGCCGTCGAGTCGTCAGTACCCATTTATTCGATTTGAGTACGACGAAAAAGATAAGCTCTACCGCCAAGCACTAATAGTGAACAAGGTTGACCATGCTTTTGACGAACCGCTTTTTAATAACCTTAATTTCATGGTAGAAGCTGGGGAAAGAATCGCAATTATTGGTGAAAATGGTATTGGTAAATCATCATTACTTAAAATTATTGGTAATATCTTGACGCCTAATTCAGGCTCCGTTAAATGGACTGAAAAAGCAAAACTAGGTTACTTTGCACAAGATCACTCCGAAGAATTTCAAAAAGATGTAAGCGTTTTTGAGTGGATGTCTCAATGGGGAAGACCAGAAGATGATGACCAGGTTATTCGAAGCATGCTCGGCCGACTTCTTTTTTCCGGGGAAGACTTTAAGAAGAAAATAAAGGTGCTGTCCGGTGGTGAACAAGGACGAATGCTGTTCGGTAAATTAATGTTGTTAAGAACGAATATATTGCTTTTGGATGAGCCGACCAATCATATGGATATGGAGTCGATTGAGTCTCTTAATACCGCCTTGGATAAATTTAAAGGGACCCTCTTTTTTGTGACACATGATCGCGAATTTGTAAGTTCAATCGCGACCCGTATACTGGACATTAGAAAAGATAAAATTATTGACTTTATGGGTAATTACGAAGATTACCTATCTTCTCAAGAAGATTAGCTAACCTTCTATTTTATTTGATCTTTTTCTTTCATGTTCAAGTAAATAACGTTTTCTAATTCTGAGGGAGACTGGAGTAATTTCCACTAACTCATCGTCATCAATAAACTCGACCGCGTACTCTAAACTCATTAAAATTGGCGGGACTAATCTCACCGCTTCATCGGTTCCTGAAGAGCGAACGTTAGTTAATTGTTTACCCTTAATTGGGTTAACAATTAAGTCGTTATCTCGACTGTGAATACCAATAACCATACCCTCGTAAAGTTTGTCGCCAGGACTCACAAACATTCTTCCCCTGTCCTGAAGTTTCCATAATGCAAAAGCAACGGCATCTCCTTTTTCAGAGGAAATTAACACTCCGTTTCTTCTGCCTGGAATTTCAGATTTTACTGCAGAGTACTCATCAAAAATGTGTGACATTAGACCTGTACCTCGGGTCATCGTTAAAAATTCACCCTGAAACCCAATAAGGCCTCTTGCGGGGATTTTATATTCTAGTCTTGTGCGGCCTAGGCCGTCTGATTCCATATTGGTCAGTTCACCCTTGCGTCGACCGAGTTCTTCCATGACCGAACCTTGAGTGTCATC
>JABMNG010000098.1 GCA_013205275.1 Methylophilales bacterium
CACTCTTTTTGGTGATGGCACGCTAGAAATACTTCAAGACGGTTTTGGATTTTTAAGGTCTCCAGATGCTTCATACCTGGCGGGTCCAGATGATATTTATGTGTCCCCGTCACAAATCAGAAGGTTTAATTTACACACTGGTGACACAATCGAAGGTGAAATTAGAACCCCTAAAGACAGTGAGCGTTATTTTGCTTTAGTCAAAGTAGACAAGGTTAATAATGACGCCCCTGAGAATACAAAAAATAAAATTCTCTTTGAGAATTTAACACCTCTCTTCCCAAATGAACCTCTTATCTTAGAAAGAGATGGCGGGGGTGAGGAAAATTATACCAGCAGAATAATAGATATGATCTCGCCTATTGGTAAGGGTCAGCGCGGCCTTATAGTGGCTAGTCCAAAAAGTGGTAAAACTGTAATGATGCAGAATATTGCTCATGCCATCACATCTAATCACCCAGACATTTCATTGATCGTACTATTAATAGACGAAAGACCAGAAGAAGTCACTGAAATGACAAGGTCCGTTAAGGGCGAAGTTGTTGCGTCAACATTTGATGAGCCAGCAACAAGGCATGTGCAAGTCGCCGAGATGGTTTTAGAAAAAGCCAAGAGATTAACAGAGCATAAAAAAGATGTTGTTATTTTATTAGACTCAATCACACGGCTAGCAAGAGCCTATAATACGGTCATTCCCTCCTCAGGAAAAGTGCTAACTGGTGGTGTGGATGCAAATGCACTTCAAAAACCTAAACGTTTTTTTGGTGCGGCAAGAAATATTGAAGAGGGCGGCTCACTAACGATCCTTGCTACTGCTTTGGTAGATACTGGCTCAAGAATGGATGATGTGATTTATGAGGAATTCAAGGGCACTGGAAATATGGAAATCCATCTGGACAGAAGGATGGCAGAAAAAAGGGTTTACCCCGCGATCAACGTTAATAAATCATCAACTCGACGTGAAGAGTTATTGATTCCACAAGATGTTCTCCAGAAAATTTGGGTTTTAAGGAAGTTGCTGCATCCAATGGACGAACTAGAGGCTATGGAATTCTTATTAGACAAAGTAAAATCCACTAAAAACAATGCCGACTTCTTTGACAGCATGAGGCGTGGATAATATTTAAGAAATCATTGATTTTTTATGCGATTTCGATAATAATTACGCCTCAAATTTAAGAACAATAAAAATATATTATGAAAAAAGACACCCATCCAAATTATCCAGAAGTTAATGTAACCTGCAGCTGCGGGGAAACATTCAAAACACAATCAACAATTGGTAAAGATATGAGCATCGAAGTTTGCTCAAAATGTCACCCTTACTACACTGGTAAACAGAAAATACTCGACACAGGTGGTCGTGTAGAGAAATTTAAGCAAAAATACGGAATGTAATAATCCTCAAAAACAAAAAAAAGGCAGCTAAGCTGCCTTTTTTTATATACCATACATATATATGAGATTTGATCTAGAACACGATTGGCAAGGTAACATGACTACCCCGAGAAGAAATTTAGGGGAAAAAACGAAATTACAGTTTTTTTTGATTTTGGCAATTATCTGGATATTTACAGGGCTTATAGGTTTTGTCCCGTGGCAAGCAATAGAAGCAAACTCCATTAGTCAGATTCTTGACCTTATCCAAAATGAAGAAATTATTGCCCCTCTTGCTGCCAGCGATATTACCCTGGCTGCACCTCCCTTATTCCCTTTTGTTGCTTCATTTTTTGCAAAATTATTCGCAACAATCCTACCTTTACACGAAGGCGCTCGCTTGTCTAATGCGCTTTGGCTAGCAATAACACTGACTTCTATTGGCCTAACTACAAGAGAATTATGGGGGGTCGGCTATGGAAGACAGGCGGGACTATTATTCATTGCATCCATTGGCTTGATACTTAACGTTCACAGCCTTACTCCTGATGTTGCAATATTATCAGGACTGTCATTAAGTTTTTATAGCCTTTCCTTATACTACCGAAGACCATTTCGTTCGAGCCTATTAATGGGATCTGGTCTCGGTGTTTCTTTCTTAGCGGGCGGCTTCATCCCTTTAATTATTACCGTAATAACAGCATTTATTTTATATTTTTTTAGTTTTTGGAGAAATAATCGTTATCTAACATTTATGGGTCTTTCGCTGGCTATTTCTATCGCCATTATTGCACCCTGGTTAGTTTCAATGAAATACTTTCAGAATGATTTGCTAGCTGAGTTTATAAGCCAGCCAATTTTTAAAGATAATGGCTCATTTTTTTATATATTAAGCGGGATCAGTTGGTTTACATGGCCATCATTACCCTTAGTAATATTTGCTGTCTTAAAGGGATACAAAGATACTTTTAAAAAAGCTAGATTATTACTCCCCTTAATTTTTTCATTGGTTTATTTTTTTGTGATTTCATACTCAACCAAACAAGACCAACTTAGTCTTATGCCTTTCTTAATTCCTTTTAGCATTATGAGTGTTGGCAGTATCGATGGTTTAAGAAGGAGCGCAGCAAGCGCCCTAAATTTATTTGGTGTGTTAATTTTTGGTTTTATTGGTGCCCTAATTTGGCTTGGTTGGTTTGCTATGCAAACAGGATTTCCCAATAAAATTTTTGAGCGTATGTTTTACTTATCAGCTAATTTTAATGCAACCTTTGAAATGCTCCCATTTATTATTTCCATAATATTTACCGCCTACTGGGCCCTATCTATCTCTAAACAAAAAATAACAAACCGAACGGCTATATCTAACTGGGGAGTAGGTATCACCATGATTTGGCTATGTCTAATTATGCTATGGGGACCATTTATTGATAACGTAAAGAGTCATAAAAATATCTTCAGTGAAGTAAAACAACATCTAGTACAATCTTCAAGTTGTATTTACATTCACAATCTATCAAATAATCAGGTTAACTTACTTCATTACTACACCGGCATAAAAGGCATTAATTCGTCAAAAGTTAATCGAGGATGTTATTTGGCTTTAATTTCATTGACTGAGGATTCACAAATCCCCGCTGAGTATAATGGTTGGGATGAGATCTGGACGGGAAAGCGCCTAAGAGATAAAAATTATTTCGTACTTGTCAAAAAAAAATAATAGCGATTAGTGCTTCAAGTATTTTTTAATCGCATCAAGGACCATTTGGTTCATTTCCTCACTTTTAAAATCTTCTGAAGATATAATTTCAACAATTTTTTTTCGCATAACAGGAGGCCAAAATTTGTTTAAATGGCCAGCAATATCTTTTGTTGCCTGCTCTTTGTCTGGATAACTTTTAAAAAAAGCTCCTATTTGGTTAGCCATTGTTATTAGATTATTTTTTTCCATCCACTAATTTTACTCTATTATAGTTTCTTTGTGGCTATAGATCGTAAAGTGTTCGCCTCTTGCAAAGCCGATTAACGTCACTCCAATTTTTTTGGCTAACCTGACGGCCAATGCTGTGGGCGCTGAAATTGCAACGATCAACTTCAAATTAAGGTAAGTTAACTTTTGTATCATTTCATAGCTCGCCCTACTTGATGTTATTACAAAATTATTAGTTTCATTCATTTCCTGTCTGATTGC
>JABMNG010000099.1 GCA_013205275.1 Methylophilales bacterium
ATGGATGGCGCTATGGGAACAATGATTCAGCAACATCATTTAAGCGAAGAAGATTATCGCGGTGGAAAAAATGGGCGGTTTTCAGATTTTCAAGCGCCCAAGGGTGAGCGTGAGCTTTTCTTAAAGGGAAATAATGAGCTTTTATGTCTCACCCAGCCAGCCATTATTCAAAAAATTCATGAGGATTATTTGGCGGCAGGTGCCGACATTATTGAAACCAATACATTTGGTGCTAATAGCGTGGCACAACAAGACTACTTCATGCCAGAGCTCGTTCGTGAAATGAATCTGAGTTCTGCTAAGCTGGCTCGAGTAGCTGCGGACAAATATTCTACCCCAGATAAACCAAGGTTTGTGGCGGGGGCTTTAGGCCCCACCCCAAAAACAGCCTCTATATCACCAGACGTTAATGATCCTGGTGCCAGAAATATTTATTTTGATGCCTTAGTTGAAAGCTATCGCGAGCAAACAGAAGCCTTAATTGAGGGGCAGGTTGACATATTACTGGTGGAAACTATTTTTGATACACTCAACTGTAAAGCTGCACTTTTTGCTATTGAGACTATCTTTGATGCCATGGGCAGTCGCCTACCTATCATGATTTCAGGGACAGTCACCGATGCCTCGGGAAGAATTCTATCTGGGCAAACGGTAAGCGCTTTTTGGAACTCCATTAGACATGCCCAACCATTAACCGTCGGTTTAAATTGCGCCTTAGGTGCTGCTTTGATGCGCCCTTATGCCGAAGAGCTGTCAAAGATTTCGGATACGTTCATCTGCATCTACCCAAATGCAGGTCTGCCAAATCCAATGTCGGATACAGGGTTCGATGAAAAACCGCAAGACACGTCATCACTCCTAAAAGAATTTGCTGAGAGTGGCTTTGTTAATATTGCCGGCGGTTGTTGTGGGACAACGCCTGCTCATATTAAAGCCATTGCTGAAGAGGTCGCTAATTTACCTCCACGAAATATCCCTACTCTCGCAACTATCACTAGGCTATCCGGGCTCGAGCCTCTGCTTATCGATGACCAATCCTTATTTGTTAATGTTGGAGAACGAACCAATGTGACAGGATCTAAAGCCTTTGCAAAACTCATTATTGATGAGAAGTACGAGGAGGCAGTTTCGGTGGCAAGACAACAAGTCGAAAACGGCGCTCAAGTTATTGATATTAATATGGATGAGGGGATGCTAGACGCCCAAAAAGCGATGACTCATTTTTTAAATTTAGTGGCCTCTGAGCCAGATATCGCCAGAATCCCAATAATGATTGACTCCTCTAAATGGGCGGTGATTGAAGCTGGCTTAAAATGTGTGCAGGGTAAGTCCATTGTAAATTCCATCTCACTAAAAGAAGGTGAGGATGAGTTCATTCGTCAGGCAAAGTTATGTAGGCGATATGGGTCAGCCATAATTGTAATGGCATTCGATGAAGACGGGCAAGCAGACACCTATAAGAGGAAAATTGATATCTGTAAGCGCGCATATGATCTCCTTACGCAAACCATCGGCTTCCCTCCAGAAGACATTATTTTTGATCCAAATATTTTCGCAATTGCAACAGGAATTGAGGAGCACAATAATTATGCCGTTGATTTTATTAATGCAACACGATGGATAAAAGAAAATTTACCGCATGCAAAAATTTCAGGTGGCGTATCAAATGTTAGTTTTAGTTTTAGAGGAAATGATACTGCACGTGAAGCAATTCATACCGTGTTCTTATACCACGCCATTAAAGCAGGAATGACCATGGGAATTGTTAATGCTGGGATAATGGGCATTTATGATGACCTGGAGGTGGACCTCAAAGAGGCTGTTGAAGACGTGGTTCTTAACCGTAAACCGGATGCCACGGAACGCATGATTGAAATTGCAGGGACCCTAAAAGGCAGTAATAAAGAAGAGCAAAAAAAGAACTGGCGGGGCGACGAGCAAAATCTAATCACAGTTGAAAAGCGCATTGAGTATTCATTAGTGCATGGCATTACCGATTTTATTGTTGAGGATGCAGAGGAAGCTCGTCAAAAAATTATGACTAACTCTGAAGGTCGGCCCATTCACGTTATTGAAGGGCCACTCATGGACGGCATGAATGTAGTCGGGGACTTGTTTGCACAGGGTAAAATGTTTTTACCTCAAGTCGTAAAATCTGCCCGCGTGATGAAACAAGCCGTATCACATCTAGTGCCCTTTATTGAAAGAGAAAAAGAGGCAGAAGAAAAACGCACCGGCATAAAAGCTAAACCGAAGGGAAAAATGCTGATTGCCACTGTTAAAGGTGACGTCCATGACATTGGTAAAAATATTGTGTCAGTGGTCTTACAATGCAATAACTTTGAGGTGGTTAATATGGGAGTGATGGTCCCTTGTGCTGAAATATTAGCTAAAGCCAAAGAAGAGAATGTCGATATTATTGGTCTGTCTGGGCTCATTACTCCGTCACTAGAAGAGATGGCACATGTCGCCTCAGAAATGCAAAGGGATCCTTATTTTAAGGGGATTAAAATGCCATTATTGATTGGCGGTGCTACAACATCACGCGCGCACACTGCTGTTAAAATTGCTCCTAAATATGATGGTCCTGTTATCTACGTGCCGGATGCATCACGCTCTGTTTCTGTCATGCAGTCCTTGATGACCCCTTCAACACGAGACGAATACCTCGAAGATCTTGCTGCCGATTATGAAAAAGCTAGAACGCAACATGAGAATAAGAGGGGGCCAAACTATATCTCTATAGAACAAGCCCGAAAAAATAAAATACAGCTTAGCTTTAATCCCATCAAGCCAAAGTTCCTGGGGCGGCGTATTTTTAAAAATATTGACCTCGGAATTATTGCTCCCTATATTGATTGGGCACCTTTTTTCCAGACCTGGGATTTAGCAGGAAGTTTTCCGGAAATTTTAAAAGACAAGGTGGTTGGAGAAAGTGCTTCTCAAGTTTATGCAGAGGCTAAGAAGGTCTTAGACAAACTTATAAATGAAAAAAAATTAAAAGCAAATGGCGTGATTGCCTTCTTTCCTGCCAACAGTGTGAACGATGATGACATCGAAATCTATGAAGACGAGAACAGAGAAAAGGTTCTCTTTACCTATTATTGCTTAAGACAGCAAACAGAGAAGCCAACGATTGATGGAAAAGCAAAGCCTAATCTCTGTTTAGCAGACTATATCGCACCTAAAGACAGTGGCATTAAAGATTATATTGGCTTATTTGCTGTCACTGGCGGTATTGGTATAGATCACTATGAAAAAATCTATGAAAAAGCGGAAGATGATTACAGTGCCATTATGTTTAAAGCTATTACCGATCGATTAGCAGAAGCCTTTGCCGAATATATGCATGAAAGAGTACGAAAAGACTTGTGGGGATATCAGACCGATGAAAAATTATCCGTCAATGAATTAATAAAAGAAACCTATCAAGGTATACGTCCAGCCCCTGGCTACCCAGCTTGCCCGGAACATACCGTAAAAGCATCCATGTTTAAATATCTAGCGGCTGATGAAATTGAGATGCAATTAACTGAAAGTATGGCTATGCTTCCAGCCTCATCAGTCAGTGGCTTTTATTTTGCCCACAAAGAATCAAAATACTTTAGTGTGGATAAGGTCGATGAAGATCAATTAAAGGATATGGCAACAAGAAGGGCAATTCCTCTCGAGCAAATAAAGCGATGGCTTGCCTCTAACATAAGGTAAAAAATGCATATACATATCTTAGGGATTTGTGGCACATTCATGGCAGGAATTGCAGCCCTAGCCAAATCTCAAGGCCATCAAGTAACCGGTTGTGACCAAAACGTTTACCCTCCAATGTCGACCCAACTCGAGGCACTTGGCATTAATATCACAGAAGGATTTTCTGCCGAACAAATCGCTTTGAACCCAGATATTTATGTCATTGGTAACGTCATTTCACGCGGCAACCCATTAATGGAATGTATTCTTAATCAAGGCCTACGTTATATCTCAGGTCCCCAATGGTTATATGAGAATATTTTATATGATAAATGGGTTCTTGCTATAGCAGGGACACATGGTAAAACCACAACCACGGCAATGCTGACATGGATACTAGAATACTGCGGACTAGCGCCTGGATTTTTAATTGGGGGCATACCAAATAATTTTAATGTTTCAGCCAGACTTCCTTTAGACAATAAAACTAATGCCCCCTCTTTTTTTGTTATCGAAGCGGATGAATATGACACGGCTTTTTTTGATAAACGTTCTAAATTTATCCACTACCATCCAAAAACCTTAATATTAAATAATTTAGAATTCGATCATGCAGATATTTTTAAAAACCTAGAGCACATAGAAACTCACTTCCATCATTTAGTGAGGACCGTCCCTTCTCAGGGCCGCATTATTGTTAATCAGGAAAGTCCGGCACTCAAAACGGTAATAGACAGAGGGTGTTGGTCAGAGATTGAGTACCTTGGATCTTCGGCAGAATGGGATGTTCGTGAGGAAGAGATTTATCACCACCAACAAAAACAATCCCCCCTGAAATGGGAGCTGATAGGTCGTCATAACTATATGAATGCTCTCGCAGCAATCGCAGCAGCCAGGCATGTTGGGATTACAACAGAAAATTCCATCGAAGCCTTAAGTCAATTTAAGAGCGTTAAAAAAAGAATGGAAAAAATTCATACCATCAACGGTATTGAATTATTTGATGATTTTGCTCACCACCCCTCCGCCATTCAAACAACGTTAGAAGGATTGAAAAAAAAGACTGCTTCAGGTCGAATAATTGCAGTGATTGAACCAAGATCTAACACCATGAAATTAGGTGCCATGAAAACCAGCTTACTTGAAAGCCTTAAAATAGCAGATGCAATCTTTTGCTATGCCCATAATTTATC